>CAUHLX010000015.1 GCA_959606705.1 uncultured Bacillota bacterium
CGGCCGCGGGGATAATCGCTTTCTTTATCTTCATTCTCGTTTTCCTTTGCGTTTTCTCTCTTCCCATGTTTTCCGATTCTTCGCATTTAGTTTAACACATTTTTCATAAAATAGGGTATACTTTATTCATATACCGACTGCGGGCCCGGCCGCTTTTCCGACGGCCGCTTTTTGCTTTGTCCGCACATTTCAGGAGGGACGATTTGTTAGACAGTAGGAAAGAAAGTTTGGAACAGCGAAAAAAGAAGCACAATCTGACCGTCATCAAGGGCGGCTGCCCGGCCCCCACGGATCATACGGAGCGGCGATTCGTTTCCGCCTTTGTCACCGATACCCGGTTGATGGGCGTGGTCGGCCTTTATATCCATTGGGAAATCGAAAGTCCGGATTTCATCTCGGATTTTCATCAGTTTTTTTATTACGATGCCGAAGAGTACGGACTGGAGACTTATAAAAGCTGCCTGGGCAGCGACCCCACCGTCATTTCCGCCATCGAATCGGCCATGATGGGCGGATTGGGCGGTCAACGGGTGGAGCTCAACGAACAGGAGGCTCGTTATCTGGTGAAGCGATTCGCGGAGGGAACGAAGCGGCTGAAAGCCCCGCTGCCGGAAGGGCAGTCCGAATTCCAGTTCATATTGAAGGAACCGGTTTCCCTCACCGACGAAGAGCGGGAACGGGTCGATCGCAAGCAGTGCACGAAGCTCTCTTCTCCGGAGCAGCTGATTCACTACTTCCTCATGCGCTGTTTCGGTAAAGATCAGGAGGGGATGGAGCTGCTCACGGCCGACGGCGCTTCCATCGAAGCCATCGGCGAAAACAAGGCCGCCACCCTCTGCAAGAACACGGTGGATGAATTCTTTGACGATGGCAGCTTCTCCTACCTCTGCGAATCGCTGATCGAGGTGGACGACCGTTATAAAATGGTGATCTCGGAGATTACGCTCAGCGGAAAAAAAGTGACCTCCGCCCATCGGCGCTCCGCCTTCTCCATCACGCCCGCCGAGGCTTCCATGCAGCTTTCCCGGCCCGAGTACATCACGGTTTACGAGATATTGGAAGACCCGGACGAGTTTGACGCGGCCTTCCTTCCGCAGATGGCGCCCTGTATGCAGACACTCTACGACAGCGGACGGCTTTTTATGGAGTTCAATCGAAATAACGATCACGTCAACCGCCGGATCTTCCAGCTGAACGAAGACATTCACGGCCTCTACTATGTGACGGATTTCGGACAGCTGCTCATCGCCGCCTACGATCTGGTTTCCATCCGTGAAGTGGAAAATGGTCTGGCCAAAGGCCCCGTGGGACCGATTCTGCTTCCGGCGGCAAAATATGAGTTTAAAGAGCCGATTTTATATGAGTTCATTCAGAGCGGTTTTGACGACTTTACGGATTTCTTGGAAACACTGCAATAAAAAAGCGCGAAAAGGGAGCGAACGTAACAAATTCGCTCCCTTTTTCCTCTCTAACGACGAATTATGTCAACTGATGTTTGCCGTTCGCGAACGATTTTCAACAGCCACGAACACGGGAAAATTTCAAGGGCTCTGCGGATTTTTGAAGAAGAATCCACAAGTGATTTCAGAAGTTATCCCCGGTGGTCTGTGGAAAACATACCACCAGGGAAACCCATCTATTTCAATGGTTTCAACAATCGAATCTACTCTGCTGTCACAAAGTTATCCACAGGTTGTTCTTCGTTATCGGAAGCCCGGTCAGCTCTTCCTGGTGTCCACCACGTTCAGGGGTTTTTTCGGCTCTCGCCCGGTGTGTTCCATGATTCCCTCATAGATGCATTTCGCCAGTTTTCGCTGGTATTCTTCCTGCTGAAGCAGCTTTTCCTCCGAGCCGTTGGACAGAAAACCGCACTCTACCACCGCCATCGGTACCCGGGGATTTTTAAACAGCATGATATCCCGCTTTCCCAGCGCCACGCGCTTTGTCCCGTCATCCAGGCCTTCAATGAGATTTTCCTGAATTTTTTCCGCCAGATCCTTGCTCTGTTCCGTGATGATCTTATCTCCCCCGGTAGGGTAGAACGTCTGTGCGCCATGGACCGATCGGTCCTGCTTGAAGCTGTTTAAATGGATGCTCACCGCCAGCACCGGCTCCACCTTGTCGACGATCTTCTTCCTGTTTTTCAGGTCCTCCGTTTTGAGACTGCGGATGCTGCGTTTTCCCTGCACCTCCGCCTGATCGGTGCCGTCGTTCTTCACATCGGTGTACAAGCCTTTATCCACGTCCCTGGTCATGACCACCTTCCATCCGTCAGCCTCCGCCAGCTTCTTGACCTCCATGGAAATCGCCAGATTGATCTCCTTTTCGCAGACGCCCGAAGCGCTTTCCGCGCCTCCGTCAATCCCCCCGTGTCCCGGATCGATGACTATGACGTCGCTGGTGGAAACCGTCTGTACCTTTTCTATCATTTCCGTATAAACCGGCCAGCCGCACACCAGCATTACCGCTCCCGCCAGCAGGCCCGCAAATGCCCATCGAAACTTCATCGCATTTCCCCCTTAATAGACTTTGTCACACAAATATATGTTTCAAAGCTTGGTCTATATGCCGAAATTGCCATCCCCTTGGCTTTGACCGCGTTTTCATGTATCATAGAGGAAGGCACTTGCCACAGAATCCTTGTGGATAATGTGGACATTGTGGATAACCAGAGGATAAGCGATGAATTTCATCGAACAAAGGAGAGTGCAAACCTATGAAAACCGTAAAACAATACCAGCGGGATGTTTATCAACGAACCTGCGACGCTGTGATATCAGAAGTAATCAGCGATGAAAAAGCCTTGAAATCACTGGGTTTATCGAAAAAGAAACCGGTGTTCGCCGTCGTTCCGGATGTTTCCGTATTTTTTCCCACAGGCGGCGGTCAGCCCTGTGATCTGGGAACCATGCTTGTGGATAACTCTGTGGATTATCCGGTAATCGACGTCTTCGAAAAGGAAGATGCCGTATATCACGTCATCGACGCCAAAGGGTATCCCGGCGATCCCCAAGACTTGAAGGGCGCCGCGGTCCGTCTGAAAATCCACTGGGAACGGCGGTTCACCAACATGCAGCGCCACTGCGGAGAACACATCCTCTCCGGAGCATTCGACCGTCTCTTCGGAGGGGTCAACCGAGGCTTTCACATGGGCGACGACTACATGACCGTGGATATTAATTTGGAAAAAAATCCGGCTTATGATCATCTTACCTGGGAAATGGCCATGGAGGCGGAATTATATGCCAACCAGGTGATCTGGGCCGACGCGCCGGTAACGGTCCGCTCTTTCAAAACCCGAGAAGAAACCGACGCGCTTCCCCTCCGCAAGCCTTTGACCATCGAGGAGGATATCTCCATCGTCTGCGTCGGCGACCCCCGTCAGCCCTCGGACTGCGTCGCCTGCTGCGGCACCCACCCCTCCACGGCCGGACAAGTCGGTCTCATCAAAATCATGAAGCTGGAAAATTACAAGGGAATGACTCGAGTTTATATGGAAGCGGGACGCCGGGCATTGGAGGACTACGGGAAAAAGCACCGGATCGTCACGGAGCTTGGCAGCCAATATTCCACCGAGACGGACAAGCTGCTGGACAGCGTGGAGAAACAGAATCGCCGAAATCAGGAGATCCGTCAGGAGCTGGCGGAATTCAAACGCGCTTTGACGGAATCCGCACAGGAAGAATTGGAAACCTTCTACGATCACTGGCCCTTGGATCAGGAGGACCGGACCCCCCTGTCCTCCGACCAGCTTTCGGCACTGCTGCGTTCCCAGGCTCTGTTTCGCCTGAACAAGGCTTCCTCTCCGCTGGCGATCGTCTGCAAATCCTTTGCTCATCTCAAGTCGGACGACGTTCAAACTCTGGGACGCAAGGTCACTCCCCGTGTGAAAGGTCTCTTGATTCTCATCGCTGAAAAAGACCGGACCGCCCTCCTTTTTTCCGGCGGTTCTCCCGACTGCGGCCAGCTGGTACGGGAAAACGCTTCCATCTGTCAGGGCAAGGGGGGCGGCAACGGCACCTGTGCCAGAGCGATTTTCCCGTCCGACGAAGCGCTTCGGAACTATGTGGACCTGTTGGAAAAGCATTTGCGCTGAGATCAAACTGTGTTAGAATAAAGGTACGAAAGCAGCAGAATACGACAAAACAAAAAGGACCTTTCTATGGATATCAATATTGGCGGCAAGCTGAAACAGCTGCGCAAAGAAAAGAAACTGAGCATCCTGGAGCTTTCCCGACGGTCGGAAGTGAGCACAGGTCTCATCAGTCAAATCGAACGTGGATTGGTGGTGCCCTCCGTGGTCAGCATGTGGAAGCTCTCCGAGGCGCTGCAAGTCAACATCGGTTACTTTTTTGAAGAAGAAAAAAAGACGGAGGAGGATGTGGTGATTCGCAGAGGCGAACACCGGATCAATATTCTCAACAAGGGCAACAGCTTTTACGAGCTGTTCGTTCCGGAACACGATCATAAAATCGATTTTATGAAGATCACCATCAAAGGCGGACAGAGCAGGGAAAGCCAGCATCGGGAAAAAGGGCTGGTTACCCACGAAGGCGAGGAGTGCGGTTATGTGCTGTCGGGCACTCTGACCGTGGCCCTGGGCGATAAGGAATACACTTTGTACGAAGGGGACAGCATCTACTATCCCTCTACGATTCCTCACAAGTATCTCAACTATGAGGACGAGGACTGCGTGTCCATCTGGGCCATGACCCCGGTATTTTTCTAGGCGCCGATTTCCTTGACCAGCTTCTTCAGCCCCCGGTCGGACAGCAGCTCTTTGAGCTCTTCCAACGAGGACGGTTTTTCTTTGCCGCCGACGGAGCCTTCGGCGGCTTCCGCCACCCCTTCAAAAGCGGCCCAGCGAAGGTGAGAGAGCAGGGATCTCTCGATCCAGTATCGAAATTTCGTGTGAGGATTGAGCCGTTCCATTCGCTTCATCTTCAGATACCGTTCCACGCCGTTGGAAGGATCGTTCCAGAGATCGACGAAGGCATAGTCAAAGCGCTGGCCGGGCATCACCCGCTCCGCGTAATCAAAGGCGTCGCAGGGAACCACTTTGACCTTGTGTCCGTTATCAAACTGCGGGAGCACATACTGTCGAAACAGCTCGATCACCTCCGGGTCCCGCTCCACCACCGTCACCGCTTCCACCTGCTCCTTCTCCGATACCATGTAGGCAAAATACCCCAGTCCCAGTCCAAAGGTAAGAACGCTTCCGCTCACTTCACCGATCACCGGCCGCATGGTTTCGATTTCGTTGGGGGTGATGAGCATCCATTCGTTTCCGTCCTCCAGCACGGCGGGAAACGAAAAGGTTTCCTCAAAAAATCCGATCCGGGGAATTTCTTTGAAGTCTTCCTTCAATTGAATCTCATCGCAGACGAAGCCTTCGTAAGGCTCATATTTTTCCCAGCGGAATTCCCATCTTCCTTTTATGGTATTCGGAATTTCTATCCTCCGTAAATACGGATCGTTCCGATAATGCTCCGCGTCCAATCGCCGGATTCCCTTGGAAAAATACTCCCGGAAGATGATTCTGTCCTGGGGATTGTTTTCGGGCTCCAAGCCGCACAGCTCTCCCATGATGGCGGCGTACGCCTCCTGTGCCGTCACTTCGCCGCCCTCGGTCATGGCATCCATCAATTCTTTGGTGATGATCCGCGGGCAGCGGGTCAAAAATTCACTGTAATAGCGGAGCACCCTAAAGTTTAAATCCCGCACCGCTTCCAATCCCTTGAATCCTTCGACCTCTTTGATTTCAGCCGCTCCTTTCGTCTCTGTCAAGTCGAATCCGCCTCCCTTTCTATCTTATTCATTTTATCCGTAGTCGCCAGCTTTTCATTTTCACCGCTCCGGTTCGAGACGTTAAAAGATCGAAGCACCAAAGGTCGAAGCTCGCGGTACCCTCAAATCAGATGGTCTTATCTTATTTCATAGTTTTTTAACGGAAAAAGGTTAAGAATCTGTGATTGAATGGGAAACAGCCGTCTGATTTAAGCTAGTCTTATCCTAATGTCATCTATTTTTGTGCGAAAGGTTAAGAATAAAGCGTTTTCCTAACCTTATTCGTTACTTTTTGCAAAATAAGATAATTCCGCCCTAGAAATCGATGAATTAGAGCGATTTGACCGCTAAACTTAACCTTTTGGGAAAAAACACCGGATAAAAGATAACATCCACAGTCATAGGAGGAGCTTTCAGCGCGTCTGCCGCATTTGGAGCATTTGAAGCCTTTGAAGCGTCTGCAGCGTTTGGAGCGTTAGAAGCGTCTGCCGCATTTGGAGCAGTTGGAGCGTCTGCCGCATTTGGAACGTTTGAAGCATTTGGAGCGTTTGAAACGTCTGCAGCTCGCCGAGCCCGCTAAACTCTCAGAGGCCGCAGCGGAGCACCCTAAAGTTTAAATCCCGCACCGCTTCCAATCCCTTGAATCCTTCGACCTCTTTGATTTCAGCCGCTCCTTTCGTCTCTGTCAAGTCGAATCCGCCTCCCTTTCTATCTTATTCATTTTATCCGTAGTCGCCAGCTTTTCATTTTCACCGCTCCGGTTCGAGACGTTAAAAGATCGAAGCACCAAAGGTCGAAGCTCGCGGTACCCTCAAATCAGATGGTCTTATCTTATTTCATAGTTTTTTAACGGAAAAAGGTTAAGAATCTGTGATTGAATGGGAAACAGCCGTCTGATTTAAGCTAGTCTTATCCTAATGTCATCTATTTTTGTGCGAAAGGTTAAGAATAAAGCGTTTTCCTAACCTTATTCGTTACTTTTTGCAAAATAAGATAATTCCGCCCTAGAAATCGATGAATTAGAGCGATTTGACCGCTAAACTTAACCTTTTGGGAAAAAACACCGGATAAAAGACAACATCCGCAGTCATAGGAGGAGCTTTCAGCGCGTCTGCCGCATTTGGAGCGTCTGGAGCGTTTGGAGCATTTGGAGCATTTGGAGCGTTTGAAGCGTTTGGAACGTCCGCCGCATTTGAAGCATTTGGATCGTTTGCAGCTCGCCGAGCCCGCTAAACTCTCAGAGGCCGCAGCGGAGCACCCACAACCTACCAGCCCGACGCCTCAAGCAGGTTCTGATTATTTGACGTTTCCTTCTATTCCATTTCTCTTGCGATGTTTTCTTTCATTATACTATTTTAGCGAAATTAAATGTGGAAAATATAAGAAGCGCCGCCGGAATCCCCATTCCGGCGGCGCCTCGAAAAAGACCGATCTCTGTTATGATTTCCCCTGTTTTCTTGCGGTTGCCCCAGCAGTCATCCGACGATTTCGCCGAGGGTGCGATGCCAGTTTCCATAGGAAATCTTCTCGATTTCCGCCTCGTTAAACCCTACTCTGCGCATTTCCGCGATGAGATTCGGCACCTGGGAGGCATCCTCCAAGCCTATGGTATAAGGCGTGCTCTGGCTGCTGAAGGAGCTCATGGTTTCACCGCTGAGAAATTCGGAGAAATCGAAGCCAAAGCCCACGTGCTCCACATCCATCAATTCCACCAGATGAATCAAATGCTTCACCAGATTTTCCACCGTCTGCTGCTTCTCGTCCGGGTGGACAAACTCATTGAACGAGTTCAATCCCACCATCCCGCCGGTCTCCCGAAGGGCCTTAATCTGTTCATCCGTCAGGTTTCTGGACTGATCGCACAGCGCTCTGCAATTGGAGTGCGTGGCCACCACCGGTCCGACGGCCGCCGACATCAGATCCCAGAAGGACTTGTCGTTCAAATGAGACACATCCAGGAGCATTCCCAGATCCTGAATCCGTTTCACGGCCTGCTTGCCCACCGGCGTCAGCCCCCGTTCCGGGTCCGACTTGGCGCCGGTGGCCAGCGGATTCGCCTCGTTCCATGTGAGGCTGGCGTGGCGTGCCCCAAACTCATAATACTCGTTGATCAAATCCAGGTCTTCTCCAATGCTCTTCAGCCCTTCCAGCCCGATGAAAGCATAGAATTTTCCGTCTCTTCGGGCCTCCAGTACATCGTCGAAGCTCCGGGCTACCTTCAAAACGTCCGCGGCGGCCTTTTCCTCCCCGCGGATGGCCTCCATCATTTGGAGGGTGCGTTTCCGAGGGTCCGTGTCAAAGGGCGGATCGTTCCAGATCACGAAGATGCCTCCCTCGATCCCGCCTTTCTTCAACCGTTCCATATGATATCTTCGGAAGATGTCCGTTTCCCCTTTGACGGTGTGCTGCGTAACATCAGTCCAAATATCCGAGTGTGCGTCAAAAATCATGTAATCAGACTCCCTTCCCGTATTAAGCTCCCAGCAGACCGCCGATGAACAAGCCCGCGTAGGTGCCGATGACATATCCCAGCGTTCCCACCAAGATGATCGGTCCCACCAGCTTCGTCCAGCCCTTCGACACAGCCATGGCGGCCGCGGTGGTAGGTCCGCCGATATTGGCGTTGGACGCCAGAATGATTTCTTCCAGATTGAATCCCAACAGCTTGCCGAACACGAACATCACCAGCATGTTGACGATCACCATCAGCAGGCAGAATACCAGCAGCAGCGGCGAGTTGTGCAGGATCAGCGGGATCGAAGCCGGAACGCCGATGACAAAGAAGAAGAAGTAAATCAAATAGGTTCCGATTTCCTGGGTTCCGCGAATCTCTCCGAAAAACTGCGGCCGCAGTGTGGCGCAGATCATGGAAATCGTGGTGATCCACAGATACAGGTTCCCGAAGAATAAATTGCAGATGTGGAGAAGGACCCCGGTATCGGGAATCAAATTCCCCAGGAATGTGGAAATGACATTGGAAACGGCCACGATCACGAAGGAGGTACCTCCCGCGAAGGCGATATCCTTCAAGGAGATTTCCTTGCGGCCCCAGTAACCGGCCGCCGCGGTTTCCGCCTCCCCGATGGGACGCGCTTCCACTTCGTCCAAATGAGGATGCTTGTAGCTCTTGCGGAAGAAGCCGATGGTGGGAATGGCGATGAGCACGAAGAAGTAGACCGCCATGTTCAGATTATCCGCCACGGTGGTGGCCGCCACCATTTCCTTAGGAATATCAAACGCTCCCGCCAGTGCCGCGAAATTGACTCCGCCGCCGATGTAAGAACCGGTCATCATTCCGGAGATCGCATTCAAATCCGGGATGAAATTCCGCAATGCGAAATAACCCAAAACCGCTCCGCACATGGTGCCGATGGAGCCGATCAGAAAGATGATCAGCACTCTGCCGCTGTCCCTTCCGATCTTGCGAATATCACACTGCATCAGCAGCAGAGGAATCGCCAAGGGCACCACATATCCCCACACCGCGTCCCAAACCGGGGCGTCCGTGGGAATGATCCCGATATTTGCCAGCACCAGCGCGATGATCAAGGCGATAATCGCCCCGGACATCTTTGACGCCCAATTGTACTTCTGTTCCAGATAAATGCTCAAAGCTGCCGCGGCGGCGACGATTGCCCACAAAACCCAGGTATTACCCGCGCCTACCAGCGGATGGTCCATGTCGAACGGACGACCCCACAGTTCTAATTCCATGATTCAAGCCTCCTTTTTAAAACCTTGCTTTGAAGTGATGAAATAAGTTCTTTCTCATCAATATCTTGATGAATTATAGTTATTATATGAATCACCACTTGACTTGTCAAATCAAAGCCCGTCTAATTGACAGAATATTTTAAAAGGAATAACGCCAAAATCGGCGCCCTTGCCTGAACTTGTTCGGGAAAATAAACGGAGGAAAGAAAAACCGCACCTCTTTGTATAAATATACAGAAAAGATACGGTTTTTTCTATATCCTGATGGCTCCATCAGTTTTATGATGCCTCGCTGTGCGAAAGAACCGTTAGTCCTCCATCACCTTGAGATCATCCGCGATGATGAGCTTCGCTTCCGTTACCGCCTGAATCTCTTCCACCGTATAATCCGGATGCTTTTCCGTCATCAGCAGCCCCTCGGGGGTTACTTTAAGTACGCACATTTCCGTAACGATCAGGTCCACCACCCCTACCGCGGTATAAGGCAGCGTGCACTGCTTCAGAATTTTAGGCGCGCCCTTGGCGGTGTGAGTCATGGCGATGACCACTTCCTTCGCGCCGGACACCAGGTCCATGGCGCCACCCATTCCGGGCACTTTCTTTCCGGGAATGATCCAGTTGGCCAGGCTTCCCTTTTCATCCACTTCCAGCGCTCCCAAAACGCTCACGTCCACATGACCGCCGCGGATCAGTCCGAAGGAAAAGGCACTGTCGAAGAACATGCCGCCGGGCTGAACGGTTACGAACTGCCCGCCCGCGTTGATCAGGTAAGTGTCTTCCTTGCCCGGTTCTGCCGCCGGACCGAGACCCAAAAATCCGTTCTCCGAGTGAACGGTTACATCCACCCCCTCCGGCAGGTAGTTGGCTACCATTGTAGGAAGGCCGATGCCCAGATTGATGACGTCGCCGTCTTTGATTTCCTGCGCGACTCTCTTTGCGATTCTAGCCTTTATATCTGCCATGGTTTTTCACCTCCTACGATTGCGTCCACGAAGATTCCCGGCGTCTTCACGATATCCGGATTGATCTCGCCCACTTCCACGATTTCCTCGGTGCCCACGATCACGTAATCGGCGGCGGAGGCCATCAGCGGATTGAAATTGACGGTGGCTTCCTTGTAAATCGTGTTGCCGAACCGATCGGTCTTGTTGCCGCGGATCAACGCGAAATCAGCGTGCAGCGGCAGCTCCAGAAGGAAGTCCTTTCCTTCGATATTTAAAACCTGCTTGCCCTCGGCTACGATGGTGCCCAGACCCGTGGGAGTTAAAACGCCGCCCAGGCCGGTTCCGGCCGCGCGAATCCGTTCCGCCAGAGTTCCTTGGGGAACCAGATCCAGCTCCAGGGTTCCGGCGTTCTTCTGCTCGCCGACGATCGGGGTCATCCCCACGTGGGAAGCGATCAGCTTCTTCACCTGACCGTTTTCCAGAAGCCGGCAGATGCCTCTTCCGGGCAGGCCGCCGTCATTTCCGATGACGGTTAAATTCTTGACACCTTTGGCCACCAGCGCGTCGATCAGACCCTCGGGAGTTCCGGTCCCAAGGAATCCGCCGATCATGATGACCGCTCCATCCTGAATCGGAGCAACGGCTTCCTGAGCCGTCATAATCTTCTGTTTCATAAGCGTCTCCTTCCATTTGCGATTCCGTAGAAGCCGGACGTTCTCCATTTCGAATAGAAAACACCCGGCCCTATCATTCTATACTACCTGAGCGGAAGTTCAATGCTTTTCGCCCGGGTTGACAAGCTTTTCTTCCGGCGGTCAGACCAGTTTTCTCTTCACCATTTCGGTGACGATGAAGGAAGCCACGTCCTCCGCGTAGGAGCCCGTTCCGAAACCGGCGTCATAGCCCAGCTCCTGAGCCAGCTCGTGGGAAATCCGAGGGCCGCCGCAGCAGAGAATGACCTTGTCGCGGATGCCTTCCGCTTCCATCAATTCCACCAGGTTGGTCATGTTGATCACATGAACGTCCTTCTGCGTGACAATCTGGGAAACCAGAATGGCGTCCGCCTTCAATTCGATCGCCTTGGCTACCAGCTCCTCGTTGGGAACCTGACTGCCCAGATTGATGGCGTTGATGCCGTGATACCGCTCCAGGCCGTAGTGACCGTGGAAGCCCTTCATATTCATGATGGCGTCGATGCCCACGGTATGAGCGTCGGTTCCGGGGCAGCAGCCCACCACGGTGATCTCGCGCTTGATGTTCTCTTCGATATATTTTTCCACTTCGGTCCGGGACATGGTGTCCACTTCCACCTTAGTCACCTTGATGCCGGTGTAATCCACGGTGTGCTGACACTTCCCGTACAGGATGAAATAGGTGTAGCCAATTCCCAGATCCTTAGAGTAGACCACGGAGGGTTCCTCCAGGCCCATCTTTCTGGCCAGAATCCTGGCCGCTTCATTGGCTTCCTCGCCATAAGGCACGGGAAGCGTAAAGCTGGTCTGGATCATTCCGTCATTCATGGTATCGCCGTAAGGCTTGATTTTGGTTAAATCCACTTTCGCGACTGCGGTGCTTACGTTCGCCATTATTTGTCACCTCCCAGCATCATGTCGATGAACGGATTGAAATACTGCTCGTCTCTATTGGAAACGCCCTCCAGGCCCTTGCCGCCGTCAAACGGCCGCTTGACATCCGCAAACTTTCCGGCCTCGATGGTGGGGAACAAGCCGTCCTTCTCGATTTGCAGCAGCATCTTCTCCGCGTCGCCCAGAACCTTCTGAGCCCGCTGCTGAATGATGCCGTCTTTTTTGAATTCCACTTCATCCCCTAAGTGTCTGGCGTTATTGAAAATGTACTTGGCGTTTTCGATGGAAAGCATCCGATCCTGCAGATGAGGCGTGTGAATGGCCTCGGTAAGCATTCCCAGCAGCTGGAGAGACTGGCCGGACCACACGGACACCAGGTTGAACAGCGCGTCCTGAATGTGTCCTCTGAAAATATTGCCGGTCATGAACTTGGTGGGCGGCATGTATTTCAGCGAAGCCTTGGGGAAAATTTCCCGGGCCATAATAGCCTGTGACAGCTCATACAAGAACCCATCCTCGGTTTCGGGATCCATTTCAAAAGCGTGTCCCAGACCCATGTGCTCCTCGGGGATTCCCGCCAGAACCGCGAACTGTTCGTTCATCAGCTGGGAAGCCAGCACGGTGTGAGCCTCCTCGATGGCGTCTGCCGTAGTCAGGTAGTTGTCCTCGCCGGAGTTGAAGGTGATGCCGGCGTAGCCGATGATCACTCGGGAGAAGAACTGGTCGACGATGGTCCGCTGCATGTTGATATCCCGGAACAGAATGCCGTAAAGGGCGTCGTTGAGCATGACGTCCAGACGTTCCAGTGCGCCCATGGCCGCGATTTCGGGCATGCACAGGCCGGAGCTGTAATTGCACAGACGAATGTACCGGTTCTGCTCTTCCGCCACTTCGTCCAGAGCCGCTCTCATAATCTTGAAATTTTCCTGGGTGGCGTAGGTGCCCCCGAAGCCTTCGGTCGTCGGTCCGTAGGGAACGTAATCCAGCAGGGACTGCGCCGTGGTACGGATTACCGCGATGATATCCGCGCCCTGTCTGGCCGCCGCCTGCGCCTGAATGACATCCTCGTAAATGTTCCCGGTGGCTACGATCACGTACAGATAAGGCTGTTTGCCTTCTCCGCGATTGGCAATAAAATCTTCTCTGTATTTTCTCTGTTCTCTGATCTTGGCCAGGGATTCCTCCACATAAGGCATGATCGCCTCCTTGGCCTTCTCCGGAGCGCAGGTATCCAGCTTCATCAGGTCCAGCTCACCGGCACCCACCTTTTCGGCGATCTCCTGGGGCTTCATCCCCGTCTGAACGATGGCGTTGCCGATCCAATAGGCTACCCCTCTGGGCAGTCCGCCCGCGTCCTTGATCGCGTCCACGATCACATTGGGCAGAGGGCGTTCCACATCGTCCACTCCGTCGATGCCTAACAGACGCAGAATGGTCCGTTCCGTAGTCACCGTCGTGTGTTTGTCGATGAAGCTCTGCATGCTCCGGGCGATGTTGGCAGCTGCCGTTCTGGCGCTGTCGATCACCTTGGGGTCCAAATTCAGTTTGCTTTTCATCCTTTCATCTCCTTCTTCAAAATCTCCTTCGCGCCTTCTATAATTTCTTCATTGATACCCAGCATCTGAGCAATATTCAGCGCGTCTTTTGGTATTTCCTCGTCATTTCTAACGGTATAAAGACGATAATCCATGTATTTCGATATGATATCGATTCGTTCCTTCCGCCTGGCGTACCGCAGCTCCCGCACCAGCTTATCCATGTCTGCGCCGGCCAGTCCGCGAACCTGCATGTTTTGCACGTCTGTTCCCACGGCGGCGTGATCGAAATGGGTGGTGATCACGGTGATGTATCGCTTGCCGATCAGATAGGCAATCAGGCTCTTGGTGAGAGCCAGACCTTCCACCGGATTGGTTCCGTTGGCGATCTCATCGATCAGCAGAAGGGAACGGTCCCGGCTGTTGTCCAGAATATCCTTCAGTTCCTCCATCTCGCTGCCGAAGCTGGAAAGCCCCCGCTGCATGGACTGACTATCCCCGATGAGGATGTGAATGTAATTGGACAGGCCGAGCCTGGCGCTTTCGCAGGGAACGAAAAACCCGTACTGCGCCAGCATCGCCACTAAGCCGATCAGCTTCAGAGAAACGGTCTTGCCGCCCATATTGGCCCCGGTGATGCAGCTCACCCCGTCCTTGAGGGTAACGGAGATGGGGCAGTATTCCTTCCCTTTCCCGCTGAGGATTCCCTCCACGACCAAATGGCGGCCATTGACAAATTCCAGAACGTGGTCATCCACCACCTCCGGCTTGACACAGGCGTGATCCCTGGCGTAAACCGCCTTGGCCAGGCTGAGATCCAGATCTCCGATCCGCTCACAGTTCTTTTTCAGGTAATCCGCTTCGGCGGCAATTCGGCCGGTCAGCTCCTTCTGAACCTCCAATTCCTCTTCTTCAAGGAGGCCGTTGAGCTCCTCCGTCTTCTTTTTCAATTCAAAGATTTCCGGAGTGTTCTTCACGGAAAAGGTAACTGACATGTAATCCTCGTCCACTTGCTCCAGTTCCGGTATGCCTCTGACCCGTTCCAGCTCCTGGGGTTCATTTTTAGACACCACCAGCTCGCACTTCGGCGTCATATTGAAATGATATTCCGCCTCCAGCTTCCGTTTGATCTCCTTCTGCGCCCGGCGAACGGACAGTTCCAGCTCCCGCCGTTCCTTTCTCAGGGAAGCCAGGATTTCGGAGAAGGCGTCGTAAATGTAAAAGGTGTTGATCCGGTCCCCGCTGGGATCCATCACGTCCAGAAGCTTGGTCGTGTCGTGCAGTCTCATTTCCTGGGGCAGCTTCCGCATCATGTCCGCCAGCGCCTTGACCAGCTTGTCGCTTTGCAGAAGGAAGGTCTTGATCTCGTACAGCTCGATGACCGACAGCACATCCTTGGCGCTTCGCTCCACGGTGAAGGAAATCTCTTTGATCTCCATGAGAATTTCTTGAATCCGCTCCACCAGATCAGCTTTTTCCACTGCCAGCTCCAGCATCAGCTCCACTTTTTTCAGCTCCGTGGTGAGCTTGGTTTCCGCTCCCGGGGGGAAAGGCCGAAGCCCCTTCAGCCTGCGAAGTCCGTAGGGAGTCAGCACATTGATCTCCCGTAAAACCGCCTCAAAGCCGGTTTCGGTCTTCGTCTTGGTATTGGTGAAAATCGCCATTACAACCCACCTCCCGACTTTACGTCAATGACAGGGATTTCGCCCACCGCTTCTCGTACCGCCTGCCGAAGCTCGTCGTGTTCGAAGGAGTATCCGGCCGGCGCAAAGGGATTTACGGTAATGGCCGCGATGCGGATGTTTTCCAGCACCCAGGCGGTAAAACCCTTTTTGTAAAGCTGCTGCCAGGCAACGGCATCGATAAAAATCTTCGTGGGATCCTTCAGCACAAATTTCACCGTCTTCAGCTTATCCGCGGTGATATCCGAAAGTACGCCGCTGGTCAGCGCCCCGGGGAGATACACGTAGTCCGTGTCCTCGTCGATGGCCTCGTCCAGATAACGACTGGCCGCCAGGCCGGTTTTCAGCTCCAAAAGCTCCAGCCGATCCTTCTTGATCAGCGCGATCTTCTCCGCCGCCGCGGCCTGTGATAAAAGCTCTCTCAACGGGCCGGGCTCAATGGTCGGCAGCTGATACAGATTGACGATATGCGCCGTTTCCTGCACCACCTTCTTTAAGCTCCTGGAAAGCACCGCCCCCGTTGCCAGAATAATGGCGTCGGAGGTGCCCGGCGCGGCGATGGATTTCCGGTCGATGGCCCCGTCGATGAGGATCAGCTCCGCCCCCAGCTCCCGCATCTGTCCGCACATTTCCTTGTGGTCTTTGGTATTCAAGGGACCAGCAATCTGCACGTACCCGCTGTCCGCTACCCGGCAGAGCATCAGCTCTCCCAAAGGCGTGGAATAGCCGGTCATCCGCAGAATTTCCAGCCCTGCTTCCGAGAGCTCGTAAAGCCGCACCGGAATGGAAACGATGGTGCCGGCATCCAGATATACCCTGGGCTTATCGGTCCCGGTCACCAGATCGGTATTCTCTCCGTCCCTTCCGGTGGAGGTAATTCCCAGTAAAATCTCCTCGTCCATGGCCTCCTCGATCAGATAGTTGAGCGCCGTAGTCTTTCCGGCGTTTTTGGCCATCCCCACGATAGACAAGGTTTGATATTGTTCCTTCAGATTTTGCATGAGACCCATACGCGTTCTCTACTTTCTATTTAAACAG
>CAUHLX010000016.1 GCA_959606705.1 uncultured Bacillota bacterium
CCATTTCTTCGGCGTCTTTCTGGCGGTGTCCTCGGGCATCGCCTACGCTTCTTATTTGATCGTGATGGATAAGAGCGGGATCAAAGGAATGAATCCGTTTAAAATTTCCTTCTACTGCTGTGTGGTCGCCGCCGTATTTTTATTTTTCTACGGAACGGCGACCCGAGAGCTGGTCTATGACCTGACGCCCCGGGGCTGGATTTTCACCGCTCTGGTGGCACTGTTCGTCGCGGTGATCGCCAATACGCTGACACCCATCGCCGTGCGGAACGTGGGCTCCACGGTGACCTCGATTCTGGGGATGTTCGAACCCATCGTTTCCGTCACGCTGGGGATCCTGTTCCTGGGAGAGCCTTGCAGCCTCCGAAGTATTCTGGGCTGTGCGCTGATCATTACGGCGGTCACCATCCTCACACTGGAAAAAGATAAGGAAAAAAGTTAATAAGAAAACGTCATATCTCCTTTCTCTCAGCAATAGGCTTTGGAGGAAGGAGATTTTTATTATGGGGAAACGTATCGATCAGCGGCTGAAACGGCCGGTTCATTTCATTTTTACGGGGCTGGGAGTCATCGCGGCGGCGTTTGGAATCGGAATCTTTATCATGGGCGCGGGATTCGTCACCACCATGGTGTGGGGAGACAGCCTTACAAGTCCTTTTTCGGCAATCGGCGCCGCGGCGCAGGGGAACACCGCTTCCATAGCGAACTCCCTCACACCGCCGGATATTTCCGCGAAGACGGCCATCGTCATCGAAAAGGAATCCGGGAAGGTTCTGTATGAAAAAAACGCGGATGAAAAAGTGTTTCCGGCCAGTACCACGAAGATCATGACCGCTCTTTTAGCCATCGAAAACGACGATTTGAACAAGACCGTAAAAATAACGGATGCCGCAATCGGGGTGGAGGGTTCGTCCATCTATCTGGAAAAGGGAGAGCAGCTGCCTCTGCGGGATCTGGTGTACGGGCTGATGCTGCGTTCGGGAAACGACGCCGCGGTAGCGATCGCCTGTGAAGTGGGAGGCGATGTGGACCACTTCGTAGAGCTGATGAATGAGCGAGCTGCCGAGCTGGGCGCGGTGAACACCCATTTTATGAACCCCAACGGACTGCATGACGAGCAGCATTACACCACGGCCAGGGATATGGCGCTGATCGGGCAAAAGGCCATGCACAACCCGGCCTTTGTTCAGGTGGCCCAAACGAAAACCTACAAAGCGGACCGGGGCGCGGGGAAATACAATTATTTTTACAATAAGAACAAAGTGATTTATCAGTATGAAGGAGGAACCGGAATCAAGATCGGCTATACCAAGGTGGCGGGCCGGACGCTGGTGGCGTCCTCCAAGCGTGGGGATATGGAGCTGATCTGTGTGGTCATGGCTGCGCCGAACTGGTTTGAGGACACCTATAAGCTGATGGACTACGGCTACGGCAAGTACCAGCAGGTGGAAATTGCCGGAGCGGAGCAGGAGCTGAAGGCCATGAAGGTGCGAAGCGGTGACAAGGATTTCGTTCAGGTGGGACCTCGGGAGGCGGTCACTTGCCCGGTGATCAAGGGAACGGAAGGAAAGCTGAGCGTGGAATATCTGTTGGACGATCAGGTGAAGGCTCCGGTGAGCCGCTGGCAGCAGGCGGGAATGATGAAGGTGTATGAGGAGGGGACGTTCGTTTACTCGGTTCCTCTGTACTATTTGGAGGATATCGAGAAGAAGTGATCTTTTCCTATGGCTGAGCTGTCACCAAATTTCATGAAATGAAATAAGATGATACTGTAGTTCCAAACCAAATTAAAGGGGGCGTGAAATTGAGCTACAGTATTTTTAATTGTGTCGACGCAGGTACGGAAAACTGCCCTTGCTACCTGGCTGTGACCGGAGACTGCCTGACCTGCAGCCGACTGCAGGGGAAGGATTACTGCGACTGCAGCTGGAGAGGCGTTTGCATATACAACGAGTTCATTCAGGGAAACCGCAGGATCAATAATCCCCGGACCGATTTTACCGCGAGGATCGTGGAGAAAAAGTCCTATATGGAGGATCTGGTGGTCTACATATTGGATGTGGGCAAGGGGTTTGCCATCAAGGCCAGTCACCCGGGTTCTTACGTGTTCATGAGACGTCAGTCCAGCAGCCGGTTTTACGATCTGCCGATTTCCGTAATGTTTGCGGACGTGGAGAAGGGTCACATTCATGTGGCTGTAAAAGTAATTTCCACCAAGACCAAGACTCTGCTGGAGGAGGACCGGGAATTTATCCTGCGGGGCGTGTACCGGAACGGCATTCAGAACGTGGCGGTGCTGAAACAGCGGGATATTCCGGGGAAGAAGGTGCTTATGGTGGTGAAGGGGATCGGCCTGGCGCCGGGGATTCTGGCCGCCAGGGCTCTTTCTCACGGCAATCGGGTGGATTTCGTGGTGGATACCGAGAAGATCAGCACGGAGCTGACGGGGGATTATCTGCGGAGGCAGGAGGAACCGTCGGGCTTCGTCAAATATCTCAGCTTAAATGATCCGCAGGATGTGGAAACGCTGAAGGAGATCTTGGAAAAAGAGCAGTATGCGGCGGCGGCGGTCCTGGCCTCGGACTATTTCGTCAAGACCATCGGAGAACTGATCAAGGAGACGCTGCCGGACTGCGGCGTGGCGGTGAGCAATAACTTCCGCATCTGCTGTGGAGAAGGAATCTGCGGAGCCTGTACGACGACGACGGAAAGCGGAGAGACCATTCGGCTGTGCAAGTGCCAGCTTTCCGAAGAAGAAATTTTAGAGGGAGGAACGACGAATGTATAAAGTAGTGGTGATCGGTGGAGGCTGGTCCGGCGTGGCGGCGGCGCTGGCCGCCAGAAAGGCTGGCGCGGAAGTGACGCTGGTGGAAAAGACGGACCTCCTGCTCGGCCTGGGAAACGTAGGCGGCATCATGAGGAACAATGGCCGTTACACGGCGGCGGAGGAGAACATTGCCCTGGGAGCGTCGGAACTGTTCGAGGTGACGGATCGGCTGTCCCGTCACGTCAACGTGGACTTTCCCGGCCACGCCCACGCCAGTCTGTACGATGTGGTGAAGGTGGAACCGGCGATCCGTCGGCTGCTGCTGGAGAAGGGCATCGAGATTCATCTGATTGCCCGGGCGGTGGACGTAGTGATGGAGGGGCAGATTCTCAAGAGCATCATTCTGGCGGACAACACGGTGATCGACGGCGACGTATTCGTGGAATGCACCGGTTCCACCGGTCCCATGGGCAACTGCCTGGCGTATGGAAACGGCTGCTGCATGTGCATTCTGCGCTGTCCGGCGTTCGGACCGCGTGTCAGCATCACTCAGAAATGCGGCAAAAACGATATCATGGGCCAGCGGAAGGACGGGGCCTTCGGCGCGTTTTCCGGATCGGGAAAGCTGGAGAAGTCCTCGCTGTCCGAAGAAATTCAAAAGAGCCTGAACGAAACCGGCGTAGCGGTAATTCCCCTGCCTCCGGAACAGATCGTCAAGGAAAAATTGGGCTTGAAGGTCTGCCAGCAGTATGCTCTGCCGGAGTTCGCGGAGAACATCGTGCTGCTGGATACGGGCTACGCCAAGATCATGACACCCTTCTTCCCTCTGGATCAGCTGCGTCAGGTCCCCGGGTTTGAGAACGCGCGCTACGCGGACCCCTACGCGGGAGGCAAAGGAAATTCCATTCGCTACCTGTCCGTGGCGGAACGGGAAAACAGCATGAAGGTGACCGGAATCGACAACCTGCTCTGCGGGGGCGAGAAATCGGGGCTCTTCGTGGGTCACACGGAAGCCATCACCACCGGAACCCTGGCAGGCTACAACAGCGCCCGCTACTTGAAGGGGATCCGGCCCTTGGAGCTGCCTCCTCAGCTGGCGGTGGGGGATCTGATTTCCTACGCCAACGAGCAGATCAAGACCAAGGACGGCCTGTACACCCGTTACACCTTCGCCGGAGCCGAATTCTTCGAACGGATGAAGGACAAGGGCCTGTACACCACCGATCCCCAGGTCGTGGCGAAGCGGGCGAAGAAATACGATCTCAACGGAATTTATCGGGAGAAGATCATTTAAAAAGAAGAAGCATCGCGCCTTTGAGTGTTCGAGCATTCGAAGGGGGAAGGTCACCGGCAGATTTGGCACCTGACGGCGCCCTTCCTTTTTTCTTGCCGTAAGCGGAGAAATGACATATGATAAAAGCGGAAGATTCGTTTGTGCAGGTTTCCGCTAAGGTTTTCGGAAACGAGAACAAAGGAGGCGAGAGTCCGATGAAACAGATCAAAATAAAGGCCTACGCGAAAATCAACCTCTGCATCGACGTGCTGGGGAAGCTCCCCAACGGATACCATCAGGTGGAAATGGTCATGCAGCAGGTGGACCTGTTCGATACGGTGACCGTAAGCTGGGGGGAGCCGGCCTGGGATTGGGAGCCTCCCTCGCAGCTGCCGGACGGAGCAGGATCGGCGGAGGAAGGCTGTCGAGGCCCGATTCTGCTCACCGTGAGCCGTGCGGACCTGCCGGTAAACGAAAACAACATCGCGTTTCGGGCGGCCCGTTTGATGAAGGAACGGTTTGCGGAGCGCATCGGTGAAAAAGCGCTTGCCATTTCCGTGGATTTGAAGAAGAGAATTCCGGTGGCCGCAGGACTTGCGGGTGGAAGCGCCGACGGGGCCGCGGTGATTCACGGATTGAATCGCCTTTGGGAATTGAACCTGCCGCTGGAGCAGCTCATGGAGCTGGGGGGTGAGCTGGGCTCCGACATACCGTTCTGCATCCTGGGACAAGCGGCGCTGAATCCGGAGCTGGGCTTTGCCGCTTCGCCGGAGCCTGCCAACGCGTCCGGTCCGCTTCCGGCAGCCTGCGTGCGGTCCGCCGCGGTGCCCACAACCTGCGCGCTGGCCACGGGAACCGGAAAAACGCTGAAAAGCGTGCTGCCGCTCCGGGGCTTTGTCGTGCTGTGCAAGCCGGAGATCGGGGTTTCCACCGCTGAGGTCTACGGCGGACTGCGGCTTTCGGAGGTGACGGAGCATCCGAGAGCCACCATTCTGGCAGATGGAATCCGTGAGGGAAATCTGCTTAAGGTGAAACAGAACATGAAGAACCTTTTGGAGAGCGTGACGCTGGCGCGCTATCCAAAAGTCGCCAGGACAAAAGCGGAAATGGAGCTGCTTTGCAAGCCCTATCACACCTTGATGAGCGGGAGCGGGCCTACTGTGTTCGGCCTGTTTTTCAATCAGAAAAAAGCCCGGACGGCGTATGAAACCATGAAAAATCTCTATTCCGAGACCTATCTGGCCAAATTGCTTTAGAAATTTTCCATCCGAAAATCCTGACATAACGCCATTTCCTCTCGAATACACTGTATTAACTTTAGGTAGATCAGGGAGGAAAAAGACCATGGCATATGAGAAGGACCCATACAATTTCGATAAATTAGATCAGGTTCCCGATTTCGCGATGCAGCCGGCGAAGGAAGCGCAGACGGAATCTTATGATCCGTCGGTGTATGAGAAGCTGTTTGCGGACGGAGCGGCCTTTGTACCGGCCAAGCCGGCGGAGGCGGAAATCGGGGAGACTGCCGGAGAGGCGGCCGAGGAGGCCGATGCCCCGGCGGAACCGGTCAATGGAATGGCGCCTGCGGAGGCGGTGGAGACCGTCGCGCCTGTGGACGCGCCTGAGGCGGAGTTTGCTTCGGAGCCGGCGGACGTCAAACCGGTGGCGGAGCCTGTTTTCGCGCCGGCGGTCCAAGAAGCGGAGGATGCCGCACCGGTGGCGGCGGAGCCTGTCGAGGAGGAGCTTACGGAAGAAATTGCGCTGGTGGACGAAACGACGGAACGGTCGGCCGAGCTGGTCAGCGCGCCGGCAGAAGAGGCCGAACCGGTGAACACTCTTCCGATCAACGAGGAGATTCCCGCGGCTCCGATCACTGCCCCGGCGGCACCCGGCTCCGCGCCCAAAACCGTGCCGGCGAAAATCGTTCCCGTGGGCAGCGCCATGTTGACCAGCAATTTGAAAATGACGGATATCAAGCAGAAGCCGCAGATCCGGGTCTTTATTGAGGAAGACATTCTGGTGCCCGATGTGAAGCCCGACCTGGCGTCAATTTTATCCATGGATGGCAAGCTCAAGCTGGCGGACAAAGAAATCTATACCGGCAACAACGGTGCCAGCACGTTGAAGCTGTCCGGCGACTTTATGCTGCAAACGCTGTACATTCCGGATCATCCGGGGGAAAATGAGCCCATCGTTTCCATCGAATCGCGAATTCCCTTCAAAGAGGAGTCCGAGATTAAGGCGGAACCCTATTCGGATATTACGGTGATCCCTCAGCTGGAAAGCGTGGACTTTACGGTAGTCAACGAACGGAAATTCAAGGTGCGGGCTACGGTGGTCATCAACATTCGGGAGTATCGGGATCTGGATATCGCGCTGTTCTCCGGGATTCAGGGAGAAGAGCTGCAAATGCTCAAGGAGAAAATTCGCTTAACCGACGTGAGTCAGCGCAAGACGGATACCATCGAGATTCAGGAAGAGCTGCCGATGAAGGACAGCGCACCGGATATTGCCAAAATTCTGCGTTACGATGTCAACGTGGTGGAAAATCACAAGCAGGTGAATCGGGAAAAGGCCGTGATCAATGCTGCTGTTTACTGCAATGTCATGTATCTGGGCGAAGTGAAGAAAGAGGATGGGGATGACGTCCGGATCTGTCAGGAACCCATGTTCTATCAGGGAAAGACGGAGTTCACACAGTTTATTCGCCTGGAGGATGACGATGCACAGGCTCCCGCCGGAAGCCGGGTGCGATTCAATCCCACCAGCGTCAGCATCGTTCCTAAGGAAAACGAGGAGGGACGCTTTAACGCCTTTGAGCTGTCTATGAATGTGGATACCAGTATCGAGCTTCTCAAGGACGTGGAGGCGGAGATCGTTTCCGACGTGTATCATCACGAGAAGGAAATTCGCTACGACACCGATGAAGTGGGCTTGATGCATCTGTGCGGAAGCGGTATGGCGGAGGTCTCCACCAGAGAAATTATCAACGTACCGGAGAAAAACGGCGTGGTGGACCGCGTGGTGTTCCTGTCGGGGAACATCACCGACGTCAAGCCTCAGATCGAAAATGGCCGGGTCGCGGTGGAAGGTGCGGTGACCATGAAAGTCATCTGCATGGGAACGGAAGAAAAGGCGGCGCCGTTCAGCCTGCGGCAGGAGCTGCCGTTCCGCTGTGTGATTGACGTTCCCGGCGCGGGTCCGGATATGAACGCGGACTGCGAGGTTGTCTTGAAAGAACTGTGGTTTGACAAGATCAACAGCCGCCAGGTGGAAGTGAACGCGGGGATTTTGGTCAATTGCAGCGTAACGGATCAGGAGAAGCATCGGCTGATCAAAAATGTGAATTTCGTGGAGCTCCCGGACAGTGAGACGGAACGGCCGGGGATCGTACTCTACATCACCCGCCAAGGGGATAACCTTTGGAAAATCGCTAAGAAATATCGCACGACCATCGACGAAATCCGCAAGGTCAATGAGTTTGAAACGGACAGCGCAATCAAGCCGGGAACGAAGCTGCTGATCGTAAAATAGAAATCAAAGTATAAAATCAAAACGGTATGGCAACCATGAGAATAGAATCTCAAAGAAAAGGAGTTGTCATACCGGGATGAAACTGAAAAAGAAAGAACTGAAACTGCTGTTTTTAATCGCGCTGGCGGTGTTCGGATATTGTTCCTGGATTTTGCAGACCAGAGAAGCACAAGCGGGCGGAAGCCTTTCCAACGATGATTTTATCCGCTTTCACGTGATCGCCAACAGTGATTCCGCCGAAGATCAGGCCTTAAAGCTGAAGGTGCGGGACGGTCTGCTGGCCGCCATCAACGAGGATATGGCGGTGGAAGCTCAGACGGCGGCGGGAGCCGAGCCGGTTTCTCTGGACATCGACAGCTCCAGAGAATATATTCGGGGACATCTGGCGGAGATCGAGAGAACGGCTCGGGGAATCCTTCGGGAGAACGGCTGTGACTACGGGGTAAAGGCTAATTTAGGCGTCCGCTGGATTCCGGAAAAAACCTATGGGAACCTCACGTTTCCGGCAGGGAATTACCAGGCGCTGAACGTGACCATCGGCTCGGGAGACGGCCAGAATTGGTGGTGCGTGCTGTTTCCCCCGCTCTGCCTGATCGATCCGGATTCGCCCCAGGCGGCGGCCGAGGCTTATGACGCCACGGACGCGGCAAAGGTGTTTTCCCAGGCAGGTGCCAATGTGGACGGTTTTTACAGTCAGGCGCTGCTCGACGATAAGTACAAGGAATTGCTGAAGGCGGCGGAAGGAAAAGAACGGACTACGGTAAAGCTGAAGTTTAAAAGCGTCGAGCTGCTGAACCAGCTGTAGGGTCAGAAGAGACCAGGAACAATCGGCAGGGTCCGAGGACATCCCGAAAGGGGATGCCCCTCGGGTCCTTTTCTTTTTTTCTGCCGCCTAGCGTATGCATATGAGGTATTTTATGATAAAATTCAGGGAGATTGAAAGAAAGGTCGTTTGAATTCATGTTAGTAATGCTAGGGAAAATCGTGTCGATGTTCAGCATTGTGCTGGTGGGCTACGGTTCCAGCCGGGTGGGCTGGCTGCCTTCCGTATCCGGGAAATATTTGTCCAATCTTCTGGTGAACGTGTCCGCGCCCTGCGTGATCGTGGTTACCATGAGCGAACAGGTGCTGAACGAGGAGTCCGGCGGGATCGCCCTGCAGGTGTCCGTGGTTTCACTGGCGCTTTACCTGCTGAGTACGTTGATCGGCACGACACTGGTAAAGATTTTTAAGATTCCGATTGACAAACAAGGGGTATATGTATTCTGTCTGACTTACAGCAACAATGGGTTTCTGGGACTGCCGGTGGCCTTGGCGGTGTTCGGCGCCGCGGGACTGTTTCCCATGGCCATCAGCAACATGATCATGGGCATCTGTATTTACACCATCGGTCTGGTGACCATTACCATGGGGCTGGGGGCCGAACGAGGGATAAAGGAATCGCTGAAGGCGATGATCAACGTTCCCATGGTTTCCTGCTTGGCGGGATTGGTGCTGTTTCTGTTCCAGATCCGGCTGCCGTCTCTGCTGTCGGATTTCATGAACCTGCTGGGAAATATGATGGTTCCGCTGTCCATGATCATCATCGGCGTGCAGCTGGCGGAGAACGGGATTCTTCACACGGTGAAGCAGAAAAATTTGTATCTGATCGCTTTTCTGCGTCTGGTGGCGCTCCCCGTCGCGGTGTTTTTGATTCTGCTGCCATTCGGGCTGTCCCCCATCGTAGTGGCTGTCATGACTTTGACCGCGGCACTGCCTCCGGCCGCGCTGGCTTCAATCTTGACGGAGCTGCACGAGGGGAATGTTCCGCTGGCGGCGGGATGTGTTTCGCTGGGAACGTTTTTCTCACTGTTTACCGTGCCGGTGGTCTGTTTTCTGCTGGCCCTATATATGGGATAAAGCCGTTAAACTTCGTTTCGATAAAGAGAGGGGGAACCTGAAATGAGTGAAGATAAAAAGGAATTTGGAGCTGTTTTGGAAAAGCTGGATCAATGGCTGGCGCAGGAGGACCTGGAGCCGGAGCTGCGGGCCGAGCTGCTGGAGTTGAAGGAGGGAGCGGACCGGAATCCTCGGGATTCTCAGGCACTCGAGGAGATCTACGATCGGTTTTACAAGGACCTGGAGTTCGGAACCGGCGGGTTGAGAGGTGTTCTGGGCGCGGGAACCAACCGAATGAACATTTACAGTGTGCGGCGGGCAACTCAAGGGCTGGCCGATTATGTGAACGCTTACTATGGGAAAGGAACGCCCGGGTCCGCGGGGAGCCGTCCGGCGGTGGCAATTTCCTACGACAGCCGGATCCGCTCGGATCAGTTCGCCAAAGAGGCGGCGGAAACCATGGCTGCAAACGGCATCGATGTGTATCTGTACGACGAGCTGATGCCTACGCCGGCGCTGTCCTTCGCGGTGCGCTATTTTCACTGCTGTGCGGGGGTTATGGTGACCGCCAGCCACAATCCGGCCAAATACAACGGTTACAAGGTATATAACGAGGAAGGCTGTCAGATGACGCTGGACGCGGCGGCAGAGGTGCTGGGGCTGGTGGAACGTCACGCTTTCTTCGAGGAACGTCCTAAGACGGAGCGCGCAGGCCAAATCACCATGATTTCCGACGAAGCGGTGCTGGCCTTTCTGGACGCGGTTCAATCGGAAAGCACCAAGGTGCCTTGCGGAGATTTGAAGGTGGTTTACACCCCGCTCAACGGCGCCGGCAACCGCTGTGTGCGTGCCATTCTCTCTCGGATCGGAGTGACGGACGTGACGCCGGTGGCGGAGCAGGAGCAGCCGGATGGGAATTTTCCTACCTGTCCCTACCCCAATCCGGAAAAGAAGGAAGCGCTGGTCAAAGGCTTGGAGCTGTGCCAGCGCCTGGAGCCTAAGCCCGATCTGCTGCTGGCCACGGACCCGGACTGTGATCGGGTGGGAATCGCGGTTCTTCACCAGGGGGAATACCTGCTGCTGTCGGGGAATGAAGTAGGAGTGCTGCTTCTGGATTTCCTTTGCCGGATCAGAGGGGAGGCGCCGGAAGGGGTACGGCCTCTGCCGAAAGCTCCTTTGGCGGTCAAGACCATCGTTACCACCAAGATGGCCTCCGCGGTGGCGGAGCATTACGGCGTGGAGATGATCGACGTGCTCACCGGATTTAAATTCATCGGGGAACAGATCGGTTTCCTGGAACGCAAAGGACAGGAGGACCGTTACATCTTCGGTTATGAGGAGAGCTACGGCTATCTGTCAGGTTCCTACGTGAGAGACAAGGACGCGGTGAACGGGTCCATGCTGATCTGTGAAATGACGGCTTTCTACAAGACCCGGGGCTTGACGCTGGCGGATCGGCTGGAAGAGCTGTACCAGGAGTACGGCTATTACGGAAACGATCTCCTGGATTTTGCTTTTGAAGGCGCGGCAGGAATGGAAACCATGAGAAACATCATGACGGGACTGCGGGAGCATCCTCGGGATACCGTGATCGGCAGACGGGTAACGGAGACGGCGGATTATCTCAAGTCGGTGCGGCTGCTGGCCGGGGAAAACGAAAACGTGGTACTGCGGGTGAAGAAGATCGAGCTTCCCAAGTCGGACGTGCTGGAATTCGTCTTGGAGGATGGCAGCAGCTTTATCGTGCGGCCCTCGGGAACGGAACCGAAGCTCAAGGTTTACTTGTCCGCAAAAGGCGGCAGCCGAGAGGAATCGGCAGAGATCATCGAGCAGTTGAAAAATGAAATCAAAGGATGGATCAAGGAATATGAGTAAAGCGTTGATCGCATTGGATAAAAGCGGGTCGTTCCGGGTATACCTGGGATTGACCACGGAATTGGCCAAGGAGGCGGGGAACATTCATCAGCCTTCCCCGCTGGGAATGGCCGGGCTTTCCCGGGTTCTGACCGGCTCCGGCTTGATGGGCCTGATGCTGTTGAAAAACCCCGAGGACAAGCTGACGGTACAGTTTAAAGGAGAGGGGCCGGCCAGAGAGATCCTGGCCACGGCAAACGGGGATGGCAAAGTGAAGGGCTACATTGCCAATCCTCAGGTGGAGCTGCCGTTGAAGAAAAACGGGGGTCCGGACGTGGGAGGATCCCTGGGGATCGGTTTGCTGACCGTGATCCGGGACGCCGGGATGAGAGAGCCTTACGTGGGGAAGATCGCTTTGGTCAGCGGTGAAATCGCCGAGGATCTGACCATGTACTTCTTCGTGTCCGAGCAGCAGTCCACTTCGGTGGCGCTGGGAGAGAAAATCGGAACGGACGGAACGGTGGAAGCGGCCGGAGGTATGATCATTCAGATGATGCCGGACGCTAGCGCGGACTGCGTGGATGCTCTGGAAGCTCTGATCGACGGGCTGCCTTCCTTTTCTTCTCTGCTGACGGAGGCGCAGGAGGAGGGGCAGCGGTCGCCCGTGAAGAGCGAAACCGCCGCGCTGGACTGGCTGCTGCTGCGGATTTTCGGCGGCCTGCCGCCGGAATACGGAATGGAAACATTGGAATACCGGGAGCTGGAATGGGAATGCGATTGTTCCGAAGAGCGTTTGGAGCAGGTGGTCATGAGTATTGGGAAAAAGGATCTTACCGAGATTTTAGAGGAGGACGGACAAGCCGAGCTGGTCTGCCAGTTCTGCCGTAAGGCCTATCTCTTTGACCGGGAGCATTTGCAGCGGCTGCTGGCCGAGCTGCGGTGAGGACCGGCAAGCTGAAAGAACGGAGGCCGCCGGGCTGCCGGAGGGGAAGCCCTTTGGAGCGCTTGCCTTGATTTGGGCCCTTGAAATTTAGCCCAAAGTAAGATAAAATGAGCGTTCAGAAGTCAGAAAGGACTGGGATTTGACATGAAGGATATTATGCTGAAGATCACAGGACGGCAGATCTCCGCCAAGGAGGCGGAAGACGAACAGAAGATGGAGTTCGTCACCGAGGGCCGGTATTATGAAAAAGACGACGCGGTTTATCTGCTCTACGAAGAGAGTGAGTTTTCCGGGATGGAGGGCTGCACCACCAGCCTGAAAATCAGCGGGGACAAGGTCCGCATGAAGCGTTACGGGGATTCCATTTCCCTGGATATGGCGATAGATTTTGAAAAGGGAAAGCGATTCAAGGGGTTCTATGACACGCCCTTTGGGGCCATTGAGATGGAGGTTCTCACCAACGACGTGGTGAACCGGATTCAAAGAGAAGACGGCAAGGGTTCGCTGGATATCGATTATCACATTTGTCTCCGGGGCCTTTCCGAGGGTCGGAGCGTGTTAAATATTGAAATTATGTAGTGGAAAAGGGGGCTGGGAGTTGTAATGAATCCGTATAAAGCTAGAAAAATGGCCAAGGTGATCGCGATTGTCATCGTGGTGGCGCTGGTGATCACTTCGTTCTCATTCATCGGGCTGCTGCCGGGGGTAGTTGGGTCGGCGGGCTCCGTGGCTTACGCGGCGGAACCGGAACAGATCACATCGCAGGCGGAGCTGGAAAAGGAATTGAGTTATCTCACGGAGTTTATCAAGAATATCCGGGAGAATTACAAGGACAAGGTGTCTTATGACCAGTTGGTCAACGGGGCATTCAACGGGGTCATGGAGTCCCTGGACGATCCGTACAGCGTATACTATCCCACGAAGGAAGAGGAAGAGAACTTCGTTCAAAACGTGGAGGGTGAGTTCGGCGGCATCGGCGTCAGCGTGGAAAATGCCGACGGCAAGTGCCGGGTGGTCGCACCGATCCCGGGAACGCCGGCGGACAAGGCCGGGGTTCACACCGGCGATATCATCATCAAGGTGGACGGGGTCAGCGTGGAAGGGAAATCTCTGACGGAAGTCGTTGCTCAGATGAAGGGTGATTTGGGGACCAACGTGACAATTACGGTGGACCGGTCCGGGCAGACGCTGGACTTCACCATGACCAGAGAGACCATTCGCAGCGTATCGGTTTATCCGGAGCTGATGGATAACGGCGTGGGCTATATTCAGATCACCCAGTTTGATTCGGACACGAACAAGGAGTTTCTGCAGGCCAGACTGAAGCTGATAAAGGAGGGGGCCAAGTCTCTGATCATCGACCTTCGGAACAATCCCGGCGGCGTGGTGGGAGTGGCTACGGACATTGCCGATCAGTTGATGTCGGAGGGTCCGATCATGTATTTCGAACAGCAGGGCAAGATCGTGGAAACAGTCACCGCAACGGGTCAGGCGGATACGGAGACACCGGTTGTACTCCTGGTCAACGGCGGCAGCGCCAGCGCTTCGGAGATTTTGGCCGGAGCCTTGAAGGACAGCAAACGAGCGACCTTGGTGGGGACCACCACCTATGGAAAGGGCGTGGCCCAGCAGGTGATTTCCCTCAACAATGGAGCGGGGGTCAAGCTCTCCAAGTACTATTTCCTCACGCCCAATAAGACGAAGCTGGATCACGTGGGGATTACCCCCGACGTGGTGGTTCGGAATTACCAGGGCGAGGATCAAGACGCACTCTATGAAAAATATGTCGGATTCGCTCCCATGAGCGAAAAGGTGAAGCCTCAGGCGGGCGAAACGGGGCTGAACGTTTACGGGGCGCAGCAGCGGCTGGCGTTCCTGGGATACCAGGTGACGGTGAACGGGACCATGGACGAGGCTACGGTGACAGCGGTAAAGAGCTTCCAGAGCAGCCAGGGCTACAAGCCTTACGGTGCGTTGGATTACTCCACCATGACCGCGCTGGATCAAGCAGCCCAGTCTCATGTGCTGGGAACGGACAATACTAAGGATCTTCAGCTGGAGAAGGCAGTGGAGCTGTTGAGCAAGTAAGAAAGTAAGAAAGTAAGAAAGTAAGAAAGCCCTGCTGTTGGGCCATATGGCGGTGCCGTACGGTGAGGCTGACAAATAAAAGAAGCGCAATCTTTATCCAATTGCTGTCCGGATAAAGATTGCGCTTCTTTTCGATTCGATCGCTTCCGTTTCGCTGGTGGCGTCGATCCCCAGGTCGCGCAGGGTCTGCTCGTCCCGGTCCGAAAGGATCGCCGTGCAGTGGGCGCGAGCCCCTTGCAGCAGCAGCAGGTTTTCCACCGCATCCTGGGCCGCCGGATTGGTGGTGGCGGAAATGGTCAGGGCGCTGAGCACTTCTTCCAGATTCAGAGAGGATTTTTCGTTGTGCAGAATGTCTGTTTTCAAATGCTGCATGGTCTGGAGCACCGCTGGGGAGATCAGCTTGATCTCATCGGGGAAGCCGGCCAGATATTTGATCGCGTTGAGAATCATCGCGGCCGAAGCTACCATGCGGCGGGAGCTTCTGCCGGTGATGATGGTGCCGTCCGGCATTTCGATCGCCATCACGATGACGTTTTCATATTTCGGATTTTGATTGCGTTTGTCCTCCGCGTAATCTCTGGCAGGCTTGACCACCTTCCGGTCCTCCACCTTCAGGTTCAGATCGTCCATCAGAAGCTTAGCGTTGTTCAGAGCTTCCTCGTCGATCATGCCCTTCTTATAATCACACTGCGCGATCAGATAACGGCGGATAATCTCTTGACAGCTGGCCTCTCGAACCGCGTCATCGTCGATGATGCTGAAGCCCACCCGGTTGACGCCCATGTCGGTGGGAGACTGGTATTCGGATTCCTGCCCGGTGATCTTCTCGATGATTCGCTTGACCACGGGGAACACTTCCAGATCCCGGTTGTAATTGACCGCTTTGATTCCATAGGCATCCAAATGGAAGGAGTCGATCATATTTACATCGTGGAGGTCGATGGTGGCCGCCTCGTAGGCGATGTTGGCTGGGTGCTTCAAAGGAATGTTCCAGATCGGAAAGGTCTCGAATTTCGCGTAGCGCACGGTCCGTCCCATCTTATTTTCGTGATAAAGCTGGTTTAAACAGGTGGCGAGCTTGCCACTGCCGGGACCCGGCCCGTTGACCACCACCAGAGGCTTGGTCACTTCGATGTAGGGATTGGCGCCGTAGCCTTCTTCACTTACGATGGTTTCCACATCCGTGGGGTAGCCCTTGGTGAAGCCGTGCTTGTATGTCTTGATGCCTCGTCGATTGAGCTTGTTGATAAACACGTTGACCGCCGGCTGATCCTCGTAGCGGGTGACGACCACGCTGTTGATCGCCAGCTCGTATTTTCGGAAGGTGTCGATGAGGCGCAGGACTTCCAAATCATAGGTAATGCCGAAGTCCTGACGAGTCTTATTGGTAGTGATATCCCCGGCGTAAATACAAATGATAATTTCCACATGATCTTTTATTCTCTGAAGCAGCTTGATCTTGGCGTTTTCATCGAATCCCGG
>CAUHLX010000017.1 GCA_959606705.1 uncultured Bacillota bacterium
ACACAGCGACGCCGCCGTGGAATCCATAACTCCCAAGCCTTGATCCAACAAATCCTTGTGGGTCAGCCGATCAAATTTCTTAGCGTGGGGATTGGTCTCCGGGTCGGAATCGTAGACCGCGTCCACCTTTTTGGCCAGCAGAATGACATCCGCCTCGATCTCAGCGGCGCGCAGGGCCGCGGTGGTGTCGGTGGAAAAGAACGGATTGCCCGTACCCGCGGCAAAGATCACCACGTTATTCTTGGCCAGATGCGACATCGCCCGGCGCCGGATATAAGGCTCCGCAATTTCCCGCATTTCGATGGCGGTCTGCACTCTCGTAGGAATCCCTTTCGCTTCAAAAGCGTCCTGCAGCGCCAGAGAATTGATGACGGTGGCCATCATTCCCATGTAATCGGCCGTGGCCCGGTCCATGCTCTTGCTGGTCCTGCCCCTCCAGAAATTCCCGCCGCCTACTACTACGGCCACCTGCACTCCCGCTTCGGTGATTTTCTTAATCTGACCCGCGACCATGGAGAGCATATCTTCGTCCAGTCCGGTTTTCTTTTCTCCCGCCAGCGCTTCTCCGCTGATCTTGAGAATGATTCTCTTATATTTGGGCTCCATCGGTTCATCCTTTCTAGTTTATTCAAAATGACTCGTATAATTATACCATATTGAAATTATTTGTTCATCTGTTTTCCGAACTTTTGTGACGTTTTCCGGGAATTGATTCTCCCAGGCTTTTTCCGGCCGGCGGAAGCAGATCCTCGGCGAAGCCCACGCAGGCCAGACCCCAATAGGGCAGGATCAGACAATAGAACGCCATAAGCACAAGCCAATTTACCACGCCAAATCCCGACGCTGCGGCAAAGACAATCCCGCCCGCAGCCGCACTTGCCAGATACGTGCCAATGCCACGCATGGCAATCATATATATAAGCAGGAGCAGACAGCCCCACCATCCCAAGCCAAACCAGAATCCGATCCAGGGACTCACGTTTCCCTTCATTCTTTGGAAGGACTCCTTTCCCAGCCGAATGGGCGAAGCTTCGTTCCCATTCAGATAGAGATACGGATATAAAAAAAGGCTGCCGGAGAGCCAGATGAGCGCCACGAAATAAACCACCATGAAAACAAGCAGGACCAGCAGACTCATCATAATAGAGCATTTCTGTGCCACGGCGGCGCCCACGAAATAAATGATCGAAGCCAGAGCTTTCATCAGCAGCAGGACCAAGCCGACCCACAACGCCGATAAAAATCGTTTTCCCGTCCTAAAATAGGTAAAAATCGTGGAAATCCGCGGCGGATCGTCCTGCGCTCCGTTCCACAGTCGGAACATCACCAGCATCCCGCCCAAAGTAAGCGGGTATGTAAGCACGGTAATCACAAACTCAGGGACGGCTGCCACAAGGGGAAAGAACGCCGCGATCATCAGGAACAGTAACTGCAGGATGCTTGCTCCCTGCATTGCCAACGAAGCCGCCAACAGCAGCTTCCGGTTTTTTTGATACAGGCGAAAGGCCCTCTTGCGAATTTGACGATTTTCCATCTTAGCTTCTCCTTGTCCTTGTCCTTGTCCGATCCGACCACGAATCCGTCCCTCCAGAATGGCCCGCTACTCTGCTGTTTTCTTCTAGTTTACCTCAGTTCCACTCTTTCGTCAATTTTCCATAATTTCTACAATCCAGCTTCATCATGTCACTCGTTTGCGGCAACGAAAAAGACGGCCGCACGGTGGAAGAGCAGTCGTCTTTTTTAGTGTTTTGCGTGGTTTTGTTATCGGTTCGCCCAGAAAGCTCCGTAAGCCAGGTAGGCCATGTAAATGTCGTACTTGCCCGCCACTTCGTAAGGCGCGTGCATGGAGAGGACCGGAACGCCGCAGTCCAGCACATCCATCCCTTTGTTGGCCAGAATATAGGCGATGGTCCCGCCGCCGCCTTCATCCACCTTGCCCATTTCGGCGGACTGACAGCAGACACCCGCTCGATTGAAAATGCCTCGAACGGCGCCCAGAAACTCCGCGTTGGCGTCGGAGGCTCCCGACTTTCCTCTGGCTCCGGTATACTTGTTGATGCAGATTCCCGCACCGAGATAGGCGGCGTTCTTCTTCTCCATAACCTCCGGATAATTGGGGTCGAAGGCCGCGGTTACGTCGGCGGACAGGCAGGCGGACCGGGAGAGCAGCCGCTGCAGGGCATAGGGACTGACGATCCCGCTCTTTTCCAGAAGCTCCATTAAGAAAAGTTCAAAGTTTTGGGATTCCATTCCGGTGTTCCCCATGCTTCCCACTTCCTCTTTATCCGACAGAATGCAGACCGCCGTCCGTTCCGGGCGCTCCAGCTCCAACAGGGCTCGCACTCCCGGATAAGCGCAGACCTTATCATCCTGACCATAAGCTGCCACCATGCTTTCGTCGAAGCCCAGCGACCTGGCCGGAAACGCCGGAACCACTTCGATTTCCGCGCTGGCGAAATCCGCCTCGCAAATCCCGTACTTCTTTTCCAGCAGCTTCATTACGCCGGCCTTCACCGCCTCCTTTTCCGTGTCCGCCAGCGGAACGGAGCCCACCAGAACGTTCAAATCTTCCCCTTTGACGCCGGTGGAAAGAGGCTTCTTTCCCTGCTGCCCCGCCAGATGCGGAAGCAAATCCGTGATGGTGAAAATCGGATCCTCCGGTGCTTCTCCGATGTTCACCTCCGCCGTTTCCCCCGTATCCTTTACGATGACACCGTGGAGCGCCAAAGGAATCGCTGTCCACTGATACTTTTTGATCCCGCCGTAATAATGTGTCTTGAACAGAGCCAGCTCACCGTCCTCATAAAGCGGCCTCTGTTTCAAATCCAGCCGCGGGGAATCAATGTGAGCTCCTACCACCCGGACGCCGTCCGTCAGCGGCTGCTCCCCGATCACCGCCAGGAACATGCTCTTTCCGCGATTTACATAATAGACCCGATCACCCGGCTTCAGTGTTTCCGCCGTCTCCACTCCGCGAAAGCCCGCGGCCTCCGCCATTTCACGGACTCGTGCCACCGCCTCTCTCTCGGTTTTGGCCGAATTCAGAAACTCCATATACTCGCGGGAAAACGCAAAGATTCGTTCCCGTTCTTCCTCCGTCACGGATTTCCATCCGCCGGTCTGCTGCGCGTTCATTGTTTTTTCTTCGATTCCCATGTTCATCCCTCCCAAATATTAGTATGCTCTTATTCTAGCACATCCATGCCCGTTCCTTCAATCATCATGGGAACGAAAATCAGAAGGAAGGCTGCGTCGAATACCAGGAGCTGGTCCGATAAAAATCGACTCTTCACCCTTCTTTTTCCGGTTTTCATGTTATAATAGCCCATAGGCCGTGAAGCGGCTATTTCACCACATCTTACCTCTTGGCACCCGGGCGGCAAAGCCGCCTGCTGTCCGTTTTGCCGACAATTCGCGTTCGGACGCTCTTTGGGCAAAAAGGCAACGCCGTGGAGATCAAAAGACATGGTATCAGATTGAAATCCCCTTGCGAACATCGGGGCAATCAACGGATGAATCAAGAAATTTCAAGTGAAAACGGAGGACTATTTTAATGAATGCTTTGAAACGTGTACTGCCCCTGCTTCTGGTCTTTGTGCTTTGCTTCGGCACCCCTGTGCTGGCCGCGGAGCCGGAAACCTCCCCCACGACGGAAACGGTGAAACCCGAAGCACCGGAAAAATCCGAAGTGCCGGCCGAGGTGGCGGAAAAACGGCAGAAGGATCTGGACCTTTTGTATCAAACCTTGAAAGAACAGCATCCCAATCTGTTCGCCGTCACGGAAGAATCGGTTTTTCTGGCCAAGAAGGCGGAGATCGAACGGAGCCTTTCGCAGGATTCGGACCTGCGGTTTATAATCGAGCTTCAAGAATTAGTGGCACTGGCGAAGGATTCTCACACTTCGACCAGCTTGACCTCCGCCATCACCGACTACAGCATGTACCCGCTGGCGATCAAATACTACGCGGGCAGTTGGGTGGTGACCACCGTGGAGGAAAGCGACAGCTCCTATCTGGGACAAATTGCCACGGAGATCAACGGCAAGCCCATCGAGGAGGTCATCGAAGTCTTTTCCCAGCTCTTCAGCAGCGACAACCGGATTCGCCTGCGCCGTCAATTTGAGCAGTCGTGGTATGTGGCGGACCTTCTGGAAGCGATGGGAATCGCCAAGCCTGGCGAAGACGTTACCTTGACCGTCCGCGACGCCTCCGGAAAAACATCCGAACTCTCCGTATCTCCCATGAACATGGACCAGCTGGAAACCGCCAAGCTGGTAAAGCTCGCATCACTGCGTACCTCCGTTCCCGTGACGGAACGGGATAGAACGAAATATTATAAGCTGGAAAAGCTCAACTCGGATACGCTGTATATCCAGTACAATTCCTGCCGGGAGGACCCCGAGCTGCCGATGGAAACCTTCCACGGACAGGTCACGGATGAGTTGAAGGCCTCCGGGGCAAAGCAGGTAATCTTTGATCTGCGTTACAACGGCGGAGGCTCCGACGGTGTCCTGATTCCCCTCATCGTATTGGCAAACCGCCTGATTTCCGAGGAAGAGGCGCGCGTGTTCTGTCTGGTGGAGGAAGGCACCTTTTCCTCGGCGGTCATCAACGCTATGGAATTGAAGGAAGCGGGGGCGATCCTGGTAGGCGGTCCTACCGGCGGAAGCGTGGACCACTTCGGCTCCGTAGGTTCTTTTACGCTCCCCCACACCGGTCTTCAAGTCGGGTATTCGCAAAAGAACATCGAACTGGACAGCCTGCTGGCGGAAGCCGCCAAATACGGTGTGGAACCCATCCGTCCCGATGTGGTCTCACAGCAGACAGTGAGCGACTATCTGGCGGGGGTCGACACTGCGGTGGCGGACATTTTGAAAAACGGCGCTTCCATGGAGGCGGTCCGTGAGCCGAAGGAGCCTCTCACCCGCGGTCTTTTGATCAGCATGCTGGCGGAAGCCGCCGGTCAGAAGCTTCCCCCCGTCAACGACGGTTCCTCCGAGGAAGTGTATTTGGAACGCTTTCCCGACGTATTCAAGTTTGCCTGGTATGCTTCCGCGGTGGAATGGGCCGCCGAGGAAGGCATCGTCTCGGGAACGCCCGCCGGCAATTTCGAGCCCAACCGCCCGGTGACCCGGGAGGAGCTGGCGGTCATTTTCGATGGGTTTATCAGCACTCAGAGCCCGAAGATCAAGGCTGCCGGCAGCTCTGACTCCAGCGTGAGCGGCGAGACGGTGTTTTCCGATGCCGCCGCCATCGGCTCCTGGGCCAGGGCTTCCGTGGAAAGAATGCGCAAGGCCGGGATTCTGAACGGAAGAACGGACGGGAGCTTCGATCCCAAGGGCACCGCGGTTTACTCCGAAGCCGAAACCATGATCAAACAGCTGTCCTTAATTAAGAAGTAATCGAAACGGACCTCCGGTCATTCGACTTAAAATCGAAACGGACCTTCGATCATTCGACTTAAAATCGAAAGATCGGAGGTCTCTTTTTGAGCTGAGAAGCTCTTCCTTTTGGTTCCATATCCATGAGCGGAGCAGGGCATTTCGACTTTTTAAAGAAAATTTCTCAATTTGGTCGAATAAATTGTTAAATTAAGGTAAATATGTTTGCTAAACACCCCATTTAGACGCTGTTTTTCATTTCTTTCGACTTTACTTGATGAGATTTCTAAATCGGCCGAAAACCAGTTCTCTTTTTCGACCGATTCGGGTCATCTTCTGAAAAAGGTCGAAATCCGGATGCCCATGTCCATGAACCCTTGATCGATCCTCTCCTCGCCAAAAAAACAAAAGACAAGCCATGGTTTCCCCGGGCCCGCCTTTTGTTTTTTTTAGTTTATTTGTAAATTTATTACTAATTTCCCATTTGTTTGGCTACTTCGGCCGCAAAGTCTTCTTCCTCGACTTCGATCCCTTCCCCTACCTCGTAGCGGATCATTTCAACGACCTTGATGGATTTGCCCACCGCCTTGCCGACGCTGTCGATATACTGCTGTACGGACATATCGTTATCCTTCACGAACTTCTGCTCCACCAGACAGGTTTCCTTCAGCTCTTTCTTCAGACGTCCCACAACCATCTTCTCAACGATGTCAGCGGGTTTGCCTTCGTTCAGCGCCTGCTGTACCAGAATCTTCTTTTCGCTCTCCAGGTATTCCGGATCGATGTAACTCTCGTCGATGAACTTGGGGTTCATGGAAGCGACCTGCATGGCCACGTCTCTGCCCATGTCTTTGATCTCGGCCAGGGAAGCCTCGGTCTCGAAGCCGACGATTACACCGATCTTTCCGCCGCCGTGAACGTAGCCCACGTAAACGGTTCCGGGCTTCTCGCACTTGACGAACCGGCGAACGTTCATGTTCTCACCGATCTTGGAGATCTTGGCGTTCAAGGCCTCCTTGACATTGCCTTCTCCCTGGTAATCCAATTCCATGAAGGTATCCAGCTCCATGTCATTCCGGGCATTGGCCAGCGCCAGCGCGGCCAAATTCTCCACGAAGCCGATGAACTCCTCGTTCTTGGCGACGAAGTCCGTCTCGGAGTTTACTTCCACGATGGAGGCTTGTCTGCCGTCCTCGTCGAAGGCCATTCTCACCAGACCCTGAGCCGCCACGCGGCCGGCCTTTTTCGCGGCTTTCGCCAATCCTTTTTCTCTCAAGAGTTCAATTGCCTTATCCATATCCCCGTCAGCCTCGACGAGTACCTTCTTGCAGTCCATCATGCCTGCGCCAGTGCTCTCGCGCAGTTCTTTTACCATGCTAGCGGTTACAGCTGCCATATTGATGTCTCTCCTTTTCTGTTTATCCATATTTTGTGATTCACTTGAAACGATGCCGGGAAATCCCGACATCGCCAATGGTTTCCTTAATTATGCTTCTGCCGGAGCTTCCTCAGCGACGGGAGCCGCCTCGGTCTCGTCGAAGGACTCGCCCTGCTTGCCTTCGATTACGGCGTCCGCCATCTTTCCGGTGATCAGCTTGACTGCGCGAATGGCGTCGTCATTGGCCGGGATGATGTAATCCACGTCGTCGGGATCACAGTTGGTATCCACAATACCGACTACCGGGATATTCAGAATCCGGGCTTCTTTGATCGCAATTCTTTCTTTCTTGGGATCCACTACGAAAATAGCCGCGGGCATTCCCTTCATATCTTTGATTCCGCCCAGATACTTTTCTAATTTTTCTTCTTCCATCTTGATCTTGGTGACTTCCTTCTTGGTCAGCTTCTCGAAGGTGCCGTCCTCTTCCATTCTCTTGATGTCGTTCAGTCTCTTGATCCGCAGGGAAATGGTCTTGTAATTGGTCAGCATGCCGCCCAGCCATCTCTCGTTTACGAAGAACTGTCCACAGCGGGTCGCCTCGTCGCGAATCGCGCCCTGAGCCTGCTTTTTCGTACCTACGAACAGGATCGGACGGCCGCTCTCGGAAACTTCCTTCATGAAGTTATACGCTTCGTCGATCTTCTTCACGGTTTTCTGCAGGTCGATGATGTAAATTCCGTTGCGTTCGGTGAAGATGTAGGGAGCCATCTTAGGGTTCCATCTTCTGGTCTGATGTCCGAAATGAACGCCTGCTTCCAGTAACTGCTTCATTGAAATCACTGCCATAATTCTTTACCTCCTGGTTTTGAACTCCTCCACTCGGCCTTTTTTGAAAACGACCTTGCCCGAGCCTTTCGACAGGCTCCGCAGGGCACCGGTTTTCCACGGCCGAATGTGTGAAATGAAAAATTTAGAGTGTGTTACAGCACACCCTTGACAACTATACTATAATTATTTCCAAAAATCAAGAAAAACTATCATATTTTCGAATGCAAATAGTCCAAATAATATTCCCGAGCTTGATGATAGCGGCTCTGACTGATGATTAGACTCTGACCGTTCTCCAGATAAAACCGTTTCTGCTCCAGCCTCACCACCTTGTCCAAATTGACGATATAGCTTTGGTGGCACTGATAAAAAGAGCTGGTCAAATACCCTTCCAAATCTTGAAACGTTCCGTAACAGACCACCTCGCCGGATTCCAAATAAAGGTGGATCTGTCGAAGCTCCTTTTCCAGATAGAAAATTTCTTTGTGGAACACCTGATACGTTCCATTCCTCGTTTTCACGGGAAACGAAAGCTCCTCGCGATTTTGCCGTCTCTCCAACGCCGTAAAAAACGCCCGGCGAAGCGCGGCGCGTTTCACCGGTTTTATAAGAATACTGTCATGTTCCACCTGACTCTCGATCTGAAATCGCTGGCGTTGATTGATCAGCAGGACTTTGCCCGCTCGAGGAACGATCCGCGCCAGCTCCCCCATGGCTTCCAAATCTTCCCGCCGTCCTTGAGACAAGCTGAAAAACACCAGATCTCCTTCCCGCGAATGCCTTCTGGCATGTTCCAGCAGACAGGTCCGGCCGCAAAACAGCTTGACCGTACAGCTGTGAAACCACGGTTCACAGCGAATCAAGCTTCCCATCCGCTCCAATTCCTCCCGATCCTCGTCGAAAATCCATACCATGACCACTCATTTCCGCCTCCTTTGAGGGGCGTCACACGCACCCTGCATATATATAGACGGAAATGACCCCCGCAAAAATTGCAAAAGCAGAGCTTTTACCCATTAAAAACTCTGCTTTTCTTTCGTTTCGATCAAGTCCCCGATCACCTCTCCCGCAATGAGCAGTCCGGCGGACGCCGGTACGAAGGAAATGCTGGCGGGAGAACGTTCCCTTCCCACCGCTTCCGCTCTGGCGGGCGGTTCGGGAGAAAACAGCACCTTCACCTCTTTGATTCCCAGTTTCTCCAGACGCTTTCTCATGCTTCTGGCCAGCGGACAGGTGTGGGTTTGGCGAATATCCGCGATCCGAAATTGCCCGGGATCTCGTTTGTTGCCGGTTCCCATGGAAGAGATGACCGGAGTTCCCGCCGCTTTCGAACGTGCAATGATCAGCAGCTTGGCCGGAACGTCATCCACCGCGTCCACCACGTAATCACAGGCGGCAAAGGGATAGCGGTCCGCCGTCTCCTCACAGACCCGTTCCACTTTGACCTCCACCTCAATCTCCGGATTGATGTCCTTGATCCGTTCCGCCATGACCACCGCCTTCTCCCGGCCCAAGGTACTGTGAAGCGCGATGATCTGCCGGTTGATATTTGTCAGGTCCACCCGGTCAAAGTCCACCAAATAGAGCGATCCCACTCCCGCTCTGGCCAGGGCTTCCGCCACGAATCCGCCTACGCCGCCTACGCCGAACAGCAGGACGCGGCTGCCTCTGATCCGCGCCAGGGCCGACTCCCCAAGCAGCATCCGTGTCCGGTCATATACCGTTTCATTCATGTTCTCACGACCATTCCTGCTCCGGCCGATTGAGAAACTCCCGGAGTCTGGGCAGCTCCGGCCGATCGAAAATCTCCTCGGGGCTTCCCTCCGCCGCCACGACTCCCGCATCCATAAACAGCACCCGGTCGGAAACATCGTGGGCGAATTTCATCTCGTGGGTGACCACGATCATCGTCATTCGTTCGTCCGCCAGCTGTTTCATCACCGCCAGCACCCCTCCGATCAATTCGGGGTCCAAAGCCGAGGTAGGCTCATCAAAGAGCATGATGTCCGGTTCCATGGCCAAGGCTCTGGCAATCGCCACCCGCTGCTTCTGTCCTCCTGACAGCTCGCCGGGATAGGCGTTCTGCTTCTCTCCCAGGCCCACCTTCTCCAGAAGGTTTTCCGCGATCCGCTTCGCCTGATCCTTCGGCTGTTTTTTTACCATCACCGGAGCCTCGATCATGTTCTCCATCACCGACAGATGCGGAAAGAGATTGAAATTTTGAAACACCATGCCGATCCGCCTGGTAATGGTCAGTATTTTTTGGTTGTCCGGATAGATGGCTTTTCCGCTCTGCGGGTCCGCCTGCGCGATATACTCCCCCTCGAAGCTGATGCTTCCACGATCCGCGCGTTCCAAGCCGTTGAGACAGCGCAGCAAAGTGCTTTTCCCGGAACCGGAGGATCCGATGATGGAAATCACCTCACCTTTTGAAACGGTAAAATCGATTCCTTTTAAGACCTCCAATTCTCCAAACTGCTTGTGCAGCTGCTCCACCCGTATCATTTCCATGGTTGTCCCTCCTAATTTCCATAATAAGCGTAGCGCTTTTCCAGTGTACGGAACACCGTGATGATGAGAAACGTCATGCACAGGTAAATCGCCGCGGCTACGATGTACGCGGAAGGCTCCGCGTGAGTGGCGGCCATGGCGTTGGCGTTTTTCATGATTTCCGGAAGAGAGAGCACGGAGCAGAGAGCCGTGTCCTTGATCAGCGTCACGGACTCATTGCCCACCGGCGGCAGCACCACCTTGATGGCCTGGGGAAGAATGATCCGCTTCATGGTCAGGCCCTTGCCCATTCCCAAGGCTTTAGCCGCCTCATACTGCCCTTTTTCAATGGACTGGATTCCCGCCCGAAAAATCTCCGTGAAATAGGCGGTGTAATTGATGACAAAGGTGAGGCAGGAAACGGGCAGCGCGTTTAAAGTAATGCCGAAGCTGGGCAGTACGAAATAGAAAAAGTACAGCTGCAGCATCAGCGGCGTTCCCCGGAACACCCACGTATAAAAAGAAAGAAGCCAATTCAGAGGTTTGAATTTCGAAAGCTTGCCAATGGCGCAGAGCACCCCCAGCGGCAGAGCGCATACGATGGTGACCGCGTACACGATCAGCGCATTCCCCGCCCCGGAGAAAATAAATCGACCGATGGTCATTAAATGTTCAGGATTAAGATTTAACTGCAATGATATCCCTCCCTGCAAACGCTAAAGGGGGCCTCTGCCCTGCGGCAAAAGCCCCGATTTTTCCGTTCGTTCTTTTCTTAGCGGGACCGCTTAAAGTTCTTCGTCGGTCAGCTTAGGTACGTCACGAATCACGATGTTGGAACCAAACCACTTGCCGGAAAGCTTGTCGAGTGTTCCATCCTCCGCCATTTCGTCCAGTGCTTGATCGATGGCTTCCCGAAGCGCCACGCCGTCCTTGCGGCAGCCGATGCCGTAGTATTCGCTTCCCATGTCTTCCGCCAGCACGCGGTATACTCCCGGTGTTTGATTCATGACGTAATCGATGACTACGTTGTCGATCACCACCGCTTCCACACGGCCATTCTGCAAATCCATCAAAGCCGGCAGATACTGCGCGTAAGTGTTGACCGCGGAAACGGAGTTGGCAAACTCCTCGTCCCCCTGGATCGCGTCCAGACCGGAGCTGTCTTCCTGAGCGGCGACCACCTTGCCGGCCAAATCCGCCTTCGTCATCACCGCGGAATCCTTGAGAACCACGATGACCTGCTTGTTATTGAGATAAGGCTTGGTGAATTCCACCTGCCCGTTCCGATCCTTGTTGATGGTGTAACCGTTCCAGATTACGTCGATCTTGCCGCTGTTCAGCGACATTTCCTTGCTGGGCCAATCGATGGCTTTGACCTCCGCCTTTACGCCCATCTTTTCCGCCACAGCCTTAGCCAGCTCGATATCGAAGCCGGTGATCTCGTCGTTATCCCCCACAAAGCCCATCGGGGGGAACCCGTCGTCGCAGCCCACGACCAGCGTTCCTTTCGCCTGTACGTCGGTCAGGGAGGTGTCCTCGCTGCTGACCTGATTCTGATCGCCGCCGTCATCCTTTCCTTTGTCTCCGCAGCCTGCCGCCAGTACACCCAGAACCAGCATCAGGCACAAAAGCAAACTGATCTTCCGATATGTTCCGTTCTTCATCATTCTCCTCCTCTTTGATCCTTCGTTTCTTTGTCGTCTCCCCCAAAGGGGAACGATCCCGTACGCTTATTATACTTTACCATGCTAAATTTGTACAGCGATAAATGCTCCGGGCAGAAAAAAATAACGTCGGGGAAACCCGTCAAGGACGGTTTTCCCAGGCGCATCCTCCCGGAGAGCTCCCTTGCTACTGCTTCCCGTCTACGTCTTCCACTTCTTCCACGCGCTGATAGGTAATCAGTTCTTCCGCAATTTCGTTGGCCGCTACGGACACCGGCTTTTCCGTCTCTACCGCAGTCAGCTTCGGTTTGCCGTCGATCAGATCCCTGGCTCTCTTGGCCGCCAGGCTCACCAATGTGTAACGGCTGTCCGCCTTGGTTTTAATCACGTTTATGGATGGATATAACAGCATTTAAACTTCCTCCTTGTATTTTTCGATTAGGGTGTAAATGTCTTCGGAGACCTTGGAATGCTCGGCGATCATAATGGAGGATACCCGACAGACCGCTTCTTCCACTTCTCCGTTTACCACACAGTAATCATACTTATCGATATAAGATACTTCCTGAAGGGCCGCTCCCATGCGCACGTTGATGGCTTCCTCCGTCTCCGATCCCCGGCCGGTGATCCGTTTGCGCAGCTCCGCCATGGACGGGGGCAGGATAAAAATAAACACTCCGTGGGGATAGGCTTCCTTTACTTTTAACGCACCCTGGATGTCAATCTCCAGGACCACGTCCCTTCCCTGCTCCAGCTTTTCACACACCATCTGCTTAGGGGTTCCGTAAAAATTGCCGTAGACCTCGGCATACTCCAGGAAACCGTCCTCTCCGATGGTCCGCAGAAAATCCTCCTTGGTGGAGAAATAGTAATTGACCCCGTGAATTTCACCCGGTCTGGGACGTCTGGTGGTCATTGAAACCGACAAGTCGATGTCCAGCCGCTCCAGGAGCTTTTTGCATATCGTTCCTTTTCCAGCCCCGGACGGTCCTGAAACCACAAATAACAGCCCTTTACTCATGCCAGATCCTTTCTGTTCCCACAAATAACTATCGTCCCTGTAACTATATAGCATACAGTAAATTTCATTCTGTTTCAAGTCTTAAAAAAGTAATTTCCCTGCAAGAAAGGCTTGTTATTCGATGTTTTGAACCTGTTCCCGGATCTTTTCAATTTCGCTCTTGATCTCCAATACCAGACCGGTGATCTCCAAGTCGTTGGCTTTGGAACCGATGGTGTTGGCTTCCCGGTTCATTTCCTGGACCAAAAAATCCAGTTTCTTTCCGTCCGGCTGGTTGCTCTTGCCGATAATGCTGCTCAATTGGAGCATATGGCTGTCCAAACGCACCAGCTCTTCCGTTACATTGCACTTGTCCGCAAAAATTGCCGCCTCCGTTAGAATCCGTTCCTCCGGCACTTCCACCGTTCCGCCAAGAAGCTCTCGGATCCGTTCCCGAAGCTTTTCCGTATAATCCTTTACCACCTCCGGCGACCGTTCCTCGATCTGCTTGACCATTCCTCGGATCCATTCGCCCCGCTTTAGAATATCCTCCGCCAGCTTGGCACCCTCCACGGTCCGCATCTGGTCCAGCTTGACCGCCGCCGCTTCCACGGGAACGGACAAGGCCTTCAAAATTTCTTCCTCGTCCTCCACATCGGGAACGGACTTCATCACGTCGGGAAGCCCTGCCAGATAGGGAAGACTGATATTTCCCTCCGCTCCGTCGAAGCCAAAGGCTTCCTTTAATTCCTTCAAGTTTTCGTAATACTGGCGGGCGACCGGCAGATTCAGACGAACATTGACATCGTCCTCCGTGAGGTTTTCCACTTGTATGGACACCTCGATCTTTCCTCTGCGGGCGATCCCCTTTACGATGGCTTTCAGTTTTTCCTCGGCAAAGGAATAACGCCGAGGCATCTTCACGGTAATATCTCCGTACCGGTGATTCACCGCGCGGATTTCTACTATAATGTTCCTTTTTCCGTCACTGTATTCGCTTCTTCCGAAACCTGTCATGCTTTTTATCATCGCGGCACCTCTTCTTGTCCTGAAAAAAGTTCTTTTTTCAGTATATTCGCTCAAGCGGCCACTGTCAACGGCGGAGGTGCTTTACCGGTTCGGTTTTGTGTTTTCCAGCTCCTCCAAGTCCCCCATGATCCGATGTGTGGCGGCAAAGGCTTCCGGAGAGATGTCAAAATAGGTCCTCCCTCGACTCCCGTTTCTCAGATAGAACCCGTCCCGATAAACCCCGTCCGCGTCCCAGGTGGCATCTACGATCACCCAGCGTCCGTTCACCCAAATCTCGTTCCACGCGTGATTGGGCCGTTCCTCGCCGGATTCCCCCGGCGATTCCCCCGTCCTTTCCGCTTGGTCTGCGCCAGCCGCACCGTCCGCCGAGCCCTCGTTGGCCGCCGCCGGATTCGATCCGCGTCCGTAAATGATTTTGCATGGCAATCCCGCGGCCCTGGAAAGCTCCGCCACCAAGCGGGCATAGCCCTCGCATACCGCCCGACCCTTCTCAAGCACCGCGCGGGCGCTCTGACCGTTCTCTGACACGGCCATGGTCCTTGCCCCATCCTCCGTCGCCTTCTCCGTTTGTGCCTCGTCCTCGTCATAACAAATCTGCGAAGTAACCCAATCGTGAATGGCCAGCGCCTTCTGCTCCTCCGTTTTCCGGCCCGCGCAGATGGTCATCGCCAGTGAACGGAATTCGGGCTTCCACTTTCGATGCCGGGACGTTCGCTCGTCCCCGCCGCTCTCCGGCGGCTGTTCCCCCTCCAGCCACTTCTTGTTTTCCCGGTAGATCTCCGAATCCGGAAACGTAAAGGAACCATGCTTTCCTCCTCCCTTGGACAGACGAAAGGGCGCCTCCCGAAACAAAAGCCCGCGATATTCTCCGTATTCCTCCTGTCCCAGATAAACCTCCACATAGTATGTACGTCCCTTTTCCATGGATCGGACAAGCGGAAGGGACACGGTGTAGTGGCCGTCCTTCCCCCGGCAAAACTCCTCCTGCCGCACGCCGTCCCCATCCACCACCCTGACCCACATAACGCCGTTCTCCGGGTTCAACCCCTTCCCCGCCACCCGCAGTACTTCCCCGTCAATCACCACGTTCAGCTGCCGGTCCGCAGCCGTCCACATGCGAAACTCCTGTCCCGACCCGGCGGCGCCCCTTCCGGCCCAAAATCCGGTACCCAGGAGCAGCAGCAGGAAAATTCCCACGGCCATTCCGGCCTTTCTTCGCTTGTTCCACCCTTTTCGGTCCATTTGCCATCGCTCCTTTTTTTTGATATAGTAAGGAAACAGCGGCGGACAAGACCGCCCGTATTTCCAATTGTCAGGAGGAATCCCTATGAGTTATGACGGCCTGGTCACAGGCGCCGTCGCCAGAGAGCTGCAATCCGTTCTAGCCGGCGGCAAAATCGAAAAAATATATCAGCCCGAGGCGGATGAAATCGTTCTTCATGTTCACGCCGGTCGGGAACGTTATCAGTTATACCTTTCTTCCAACAGCAGTCACGCCAGAATGCACCTGACCGAAGGGCCGGCGGCAAACCCTCAGACCCCGCCCAGCTTCTGCATGCTGCTGAGAAAACACATTCAAGGGGGCCGTATCAATGAGATTCGGCAAAAGGAATCCGAACGAATTGTGGAAATTACGGTAGACACGGTTAACGAGCTCGGGTTTACGGTCAACAAAAAGTTGATCGTGGAAATTATGGGAAAGCACAGCAATCTCATTTTAGTGGACTTGAACACCGATCGGATCATTGACAGCATCAAGCGAATTTCCATCGATGTCAATCGCTATCGGCAGATCCTGCCGGGGCAAGCCTACGTTTATCCTCCCAGCCAAGGGAAGGTCTCTCTTTTTACCCTTACGGAAGCTCAGCTCTCTCAAA
>CAUHLX010000018.1 GCA_959606705.1 uncultured Bacillota bacterium
ATCAAGCGATTTCCGAGCTGAAGCTCTTTGGAAAAGAGACGAACGTAAGAGTTCAAGAGCTTTCGGATTCTCAGCTTTCTCCTAAGGAAGCGTACGCCAGAGCCATGAAAAAAAGGTCCGTTGAATTTTCCTTTTCCTATGACATTCCCTTCGGAGATTTCTGTGACACCTATGGAATTAAACGATTTTCCGGTTCGGAAATGATTCAGTCCTTTTCTTCCATCGGGTATTCCACCTATTACGACCAGGACAAAAGTCTGTTGTTTTACGACGGAAAGAATGACAAATACTATCGAGTTTTTGCGGATAAGGATAAGAGGAAGGACCAGGGAAACAGCGTCAACGGATTTTTAGAAATGATCGACGAGATTGAAAACGGCGGCGATTATACCCCTTATTATCCCGTGAGCAGCATGTTTTTGGGAGAGGATACACAGGTGGAAAACAACGCCTTTATGCCTTTGACTCTCCAAAGCAAGGCCCGGGCGTTTCACTGTACTCAGGAGTTTTCCCAGGAGGATATGGAAAAGATAGACAACCTGGCGGAAACCTTTTTCGGGAAGAATTTCGATTTCATCCGCAAGATCACGGAAAGCCAAGGAACGCTTATCTTTATGTACGGTTACGGGCAGAAGGTCCTGACGGTCAATATGGATGGGACTTTGGTATACAAAGAGGAAATCAGCGAGGAAGGATATTCCGATCAGAATTTTTTCGCCTCACTGGAGACCGCGCTGGCCTTTGTGGCGGCGCACGGAACTTGGGAGACGGGGCAGGACGGCAAGGAAAATCCCCAGGTGGTAATCCGGGACGTGACCTCCGAGGAATCGGGCAGGAAGAAAATATATCGTTTCACCTTCGATACGGAAATTGAAGGCGACCAGCTCCACGGGGAAAACGGAAGCGCGGCTGTGGTGGAGGTCTGCGGCAATCAAGTCATATATTATTCGAGAAATATGCTGGCCTTTGATCGGGACGAGGTCATGAGACAGAGAGAACACGCCGTGCCTCAGGACACCTTCCCCACGGTAAATACCATCGCACAGAATTATAATTACATTTCGGAGGTGCTATTGGAGGATGGAATTTTGGCGGAGTCCGACTCCATCGATCCCGACCTAGGGAGCAGTTTGAAGGAAACTCCATATTTGGAAGCGATCGTCGGTTCCATTCATTCCATACGCGTGGGTTATATCAAATTAAACGGAAGCAGCGAAGCGGTGCCTGCCTGGGTTGTTTCCTTCGTTTCCGATGACGGTCGAAGGACGAGGGAACTGTATTTCGATTTATATGGCGAAGCGGCTCCTTTGCTGAATTTAGAGGCAAAGCGGCAATGACGTTTTAAGAAAGCGGTTGACACCATGGATTGGACAAAAGCAAAAAACATATTGATCATCGCGCTGGTCATCACGAACTTGGTGCTGATCTATTTTATCGTCGACGCGTACAGCGACAAAGAGGATCAAGGAAAGATTCTTCAGGAGACCATCGATTATCTGGAGGATCACGGGGTCGTGATAGATATTGACGTGCCTGAAAAGAGCCGTAGGATGTCCACCTTGACGGTAAAATACCGGACATCGGATCAGGAAGAGGTCAGTAAGGCTTTGGAAGGACTGGAGGGGATCGAGGATTCGGAACCTTCCCGAGAACAGGTCGTGGAGCTGGCGGATGCCGCACTGCGGGCGGTGGACATGATGAGCGAGAATGTCCAATTGGACGAAGCGATTCAAAATGACGACGGAAGCTGGACCGTAACCTATAAAGATATGGTGGATGGAATCCTGGTGGACAACAGCTCGATTGAATGCGTCATTGCGAACGGAAAGGCAGTGTCTCTGCATTGGGATTGGCTGGAACCGGTGAAATTCAGCAGATCAAAGAGAAAGATTCTGCCGGCTGCGGAAGCGTTGATGAATTTTCGTTTTGAGCTGTACCGTCAGAGACAGGCACAGCTTAAGGAGAAAGTGGACGCGGGCACGACCGAGAGGAACGGCGGCACTTCTTCTTCGGGAGGGATCTCGAGGAAGCCTATCGTGGAGATTACCGGAATGGAAATTGTTTATTGGCTTAATCCGGAGGGTGTGGGTACCGATGTCCAGCTTTCGGAGGATACCGCTTATCCTACCTGGAAGATCAGCTATCGAAAGGGATCAAGGGAAATTAAGACCATGTATGTGGATGCCATGGGTGATTTAACAAAATGATTTTCATAATAACAAAAAAATGACAACTCATCTTCATAATATGAACACATTGTTCAGCGAGAATATGGTAGGAGATAAAAATGACACTCAGCTTTTGTTCTTTTTCCAGCGGCAGCAGCGGAAACAGTTATTTGATCAAAACAGAGGACACCGCTCTGCTGGTGGACGCGGGGATCAGTGCCAAGAGAATTCTGGATGGTTTGGCACAAACGGAAACGGAACCGGATCTTGTGAAAGCGCTGTTGATTACCCATGAACACAGTGATCACACCAAAAGTGTAAAAACCGTATTGAAAAAGATACCGGGACTTTCCGCATTTGCCAATCAAAACACCTGGTCCGGCATCCACGCCGAAATTCCGGAAGAGCGGAAAAAAAGCTTCTCCACGGGCGATCGGATCGAGTTCGGAGAGATTGGAGTCAAGACCTTTCGAGTTTCTCATGACGCGGCCGATCCCGTGGGCTTCTCCTTCTACGCTTATGGGAAGCAAATCAGTATCGTTACCGATACCGGGTGTGTCACGGATGATCTGTTCGAGGAGATACTGGACGCGGACCTTCTGGTGCTGGAGGCGAATCACGACGTGGAAATGCTGAAATTCGGGCGTTATCCGTGGCCGTTGAAGCAGAGAATACTGGGAGAACGAGGGCATTTGTCAAACGAGGCGGCCGGGGAGCTTCTGGTCAAGCTTCTCTCCGAAAACAGCAAGGAAAGAAATGTGCTGCTGGCTCATTTGAGCAGAGAAAATAATTTTCCCGAAATGGCTCAGCAGACGGTTAAAAACATTTTAGAAGAAGCACACTACTATATCGGCAGGGAAATCCGGTTGAATACGATCGTGAGGGATCAGGTAAGCTGCGTCTTCCAGGTATAGAAGAAAAGAGGGGGTAATCGTTATGGATGAGGAAAGAAAGGACGAAAGGGAACAGGATTATTTGGGTGGAATGGGAGTACCGGAAGGTTCCGCCGGGCAAGCGGGACCTACCGGATTTATCATGCGGCCGGCTTCTGAGGAACAGTCGTCACAGTCACAATCACAGCCGCAGCCGGGGAGGGGTTCCGGCTCCGAGCCGCCGGGAGCCAGCTATAGCTCCGAGCAATCGGGGGCCAGCTTTGGCTTTGAGCAGCCGCGGCCTGAGGCAAGCTTCGCAGAGAAGCCGAAAAAGAAGATGAATCCCGCCGCAAAGAAGGTAATCGCGGTGGTGCTGGTCGTCATTCTGGCGGCGGGCAGCGGATTCGGCGGGGCGATGGCAGCCATGTATTATGCTCCGGGACTGATCCCCAGCGCCACCAACACGATTCATATCAATCCCAACGATAGTCTCAGCACGGGGGAGGCCATCGCGGAAAAAGTTATCCCTTCGGTGGTGGGAATCAGCATCAAAGGGCAGCAAAATGTCAACAGCATGTTCTTCGGACGGATGACTCAGGAATTTCAGGGTGTGGGAACCGGCCTGATCGTAGATGAAAAAGGTTATATTCTCACAAACTCCCACGTTGTGAATGATGGAAACACGCAGGAAATCACCGTCCAGCTGGCGGATGGCCGTGAAGTAGACGGTACGGTGCTCTGGAATGACGCCAGCCTGGATCTGGCCATCGTGAAGATCGACGCGCCGAATTTGCAGGCGGCGGAGCTTGGAGATTCCGACGAGGTTAAGATCGGAGCCTACGCGGCGGCCATCGGCAATCCCATGGGCCTGGATTACGCCAGGAGCATGTCACAGGGAATCATCAGCGGATTGAACCGCAGTATCACGGTTTCCAGCAGCTCTTCCTCTCAGGGAACGACCATGGACGGATTGATTCAAACCGACGCTTCCATCAACCACGGCAACAGCGGCGGACCGCTGCTCAATTCGGAGGGGCAGGTCATCGGGATCAATACTGCGAAGGCTGACAGCGGAGAAGGGATGGGTTTTGCCATTCCCATCAACGTAGCCAAACCCATCGTAGATCAAATCAAGGAAAAGGGTGAATTCCAGAGAAGTTATATCGGAATTACCGGGATTTCCGTCAGCGATCTGCTGGAGCAGTATCCGGATACCAAGCTGGGTGCCAAGAGCGGCGTTTACGTTTACCAGATTTACACCGAGTCTCCCGCGGCGGCATCCGGTCTGAGAGAAGAGGATATTATCGTTAAGCTGAACGATAAGGAGATCGAGACCATGCAGCAGCTGACCAGCGCGCTGATTCAATACCGCCCGGGGGATAAGGTCACGCTGGATGTGGTGCGGAACGGACAGAATCAGAAGATAGAAGTAACATTGGCCGCCTCCCCCAAATAGGATTGGCGTGTCGGAAAATGAAACGAGGAGAGCTTTATGAATCTGGTCATTCTGTGCGTAGGAAAACTAAAGGAACGTTATTGGACGGAGGCCGTTTGCGAATACCGCAAGCGGCTTTCCCGCTATTGCATGATTACGGTGGATGAAATCAAGGAGGAACGGCTGCCGGACCACGCTTCGGCCGCGGAGGAACAGGCGGTCAAGGAGGCCGAGGGCAAGCGGCTGCTGTCTCGGATCAAGGAGGGCGCTTATGTGATTGCCCTGGACGTAAAGGGGAAGGAGCTTTCTTCCGAGGAATTGGCGGCTAAGCTTTCCGATTTGGGACTATCCGGAAAGAGCACGGTGGTACTGATGATCGGAGGGTCTTTGGGGCTGTCCGAAGAAGCGTTGTTTCGGGCTGATTTCCGCTTGTCATTTTCCAAAATGACCTTTCCCCATCAAATGATGCGGGTGATTCTCCTGGAACAGATTTACCGAGCGTTTAAAATCAATCGAAATGAAACGTATCATAAGTAATGGTCAGAGAAAAAAATCGGCAATGGGCTGACTTCCGGCCGATTTTTTTGTGTTCCGGAGTCCCCGTACCCGATCCTTAGCACACAAATTCAAATTCTAGAACCATAAACATCTGTTTTCGACCTTTTCAACCGAAAACCCAGTTAAAGTCGAATAAAATGTAAAAATATTCTATAATTGTATTGAAAACAGGTAAAATAGACCATTATAATGAATTTTTTCGACTGTATCTTGATGAAATTAGTAAGTAGGTCGAAAATAGATCCGTTTTTTCGATCCCCTTTTTTTATTTAAGAGAATTGGTCGAATTCCCCCCTAGCGCTCAACTATCCCCCGCCTCGGAGAGAGATGGATCGGTCGTAAAATAGATATAAAAAGGCGATTCGTACGTTAGCATCAAATAATCGAAACGTCCGAGAATTTCGAGCTGTTGGGCTATCGGCGTTCTAATGCGGACTTTGAGGGCTCAGCGAGCGCTCCAAAAGCTCCTAAATACCTGAAAGCCCCAGAATCCCCGAAATTCACGAAATCTCCGAAAGGCTCGAAATCCCCAGAAGCCTTGAAAGCTCCAGAAGCCTTGAAAGCTCCAGAAGCCTTGAAAGCTCCAGAAGCCTCGAAGGCCCCCTTTCGGCTGAGGATATTATCTTTTATCTGGTCTTTTGCTCCCAAAAGGTTAAATCTAGCGGTCAAATCACCCTATTTCGCCGGATTTTCGGGCGATATTATCTTATTTCACAGAAAAATAGCAAAAAAGGTTAGAAAAATGCTTCATTTCTAACCTTTTTTGCGAAATAACCCCCGAATAAGATAAAGCCCTCTGATTTGAGGAGACTCCGGAGCTTTATACCTTTATACCTTTCACAGATTAATTTGACGCTTCCCTTCGTGCTGATTACTATCTAGTGATTCCCTTGAGGCAACGGCCAAGATCAATGAATCAGGACTCGCAGCCAGCCCCGCTTAAAGTAGCGCCATAAGCACAGAGCGGCTTTGAGCAGTTCGTGAAGGGAAACCATGCCCACCGCCAGATAGAGGGGAAGGTGGAGAAGGACCACTGCGACCAAAGCCAGAGGAATCCCCGTGAGCCAGGTGCCGCCCAGTTCCACAAACATGCAGAACGCGGTATCTCCGCCGGCTCGCAGGATACCGCATTGCAGCATATAGGAAACCATTTTGGGCGGGATGAACAGAGCGTAGACCAGAATGGTGCTCATCAGCATTTCACTGGTCTGCGGATCGAAGTCGTACAGCCTGATCAGGAGGCCCCTGCAAAGGATCAAGCCGGTCATTACTAAAACATCGGCTGCCAGGGAAATCAGCATAAAGCGGACGCTGTAATGCCAGGCGGAGTCCTTGTTTTCACGGCCCAGCTCGTTTCCGATCATCACGGACGCCGCGTTGCCGATGCCAAAGAAAATGGATTGAAACAGCTCATTGATAACGGAGGCGACTTGGGTGACGGCCAGCGCCGAAGAACCAAGGATGCCGTAGATCATAAAAAAGGAAGAGGTTCCCAAACTCCAGCCGCCTTCGGAAACGACCACCGGTACCGCGGTGCGCATGACCTTTTTGAACAGAACGCGATCCCAGGAAAAAAGTTCGTTTCGAGTGCCGGCCAGGGGGTGGAAGGGGGAGCGGTAAACAAACAGGAACATGGCCGCACATTCCAACACGCGAGCCGTGAGGGTGGCGATGGCGGCGCCGCGGACGCCCAGTTCCGGGCAGCCCAGTTTCCCGTAAATCAAAAGGTAATTGAGAATGGTGTTGATCACCAGGGCAATGGCGCTGATGGTAGTGGGCACCTTTAAATTTTGGATGCATCGTGAGTTGAAGCTCACCGAAAAAGACAAGGCGGAGAACACATAGGAAATTGCGGCGATGAGGATATACTGAAGCCCCAGATCGATAACCTGAGAATCGCGGGTAAACAGCAGAAAGATCCACGGTCCCAGGAAAATAGCCGCTCCTGTGAACAGCAGCGCCGAGATCGTGCCTACGGTAAGGTCGATCCCGAACACCTTGCGGATACTGGGGATATCCTGCACTCCCCAGTATTGGGAGATATAAACGGCCGCACCGCTGTAGATCCCAAAGCAAACCGTGGTAAAAATGAAATAAACCTGATTGGCGGCCCCCACGGCGGCCAGCTCCGGGACTCCGACCCTGCCGATCATCAGCGTGTCGATGAGGTTCAGACCGACGCTGATCAAATTCTGGAAGACGATAGGAATGGCGATCATCACCGCCGTCTTATAGAAATGGCGATTCTCCCGAACAGTCAAAGTCAAACAATCAACCCCCTAGCTAGAATAGATATCTTTATTCTAACACAGATTGAGGGAATTGGGCTAGGAGCCCATTCCGATTTACGGAATATTTGACATCCTTATCCCTTGCGAATATACTATTTTTAATTAGAAAACCATCAGACGAGGAGGAAGAGAGATGAGTTACGTTCCAACAATTGAACAGGCGCAGGAAATCCTGGAGCAATACAACAAAGAGGAATTCCACCTTCAGCACGGAAAGATCGTATCGGGCGTCATGGGGTATTTCGCAAAGGAATACGATCCGGAACGGGTCGAGTTTTGGAAGGTAGTGGGTTTGCTTCACGATCTGGATTTTGAAATGTATCCCGACGAACACTGCATCAAAGAACAGGAAATCATGAAGGAACTGGATCTGGACGAGGAGATCATACACGCTACGTCAAGTCATGGCTACGGATTGACGGGAGTGGACGCCGAACCGACACACATCATGGAAAAGGTTCTGTTCGCAGTGGACGAGTTGACCGGATTGATCGGAGCGGTTACCATTATGCGTCCTTCGAAGAGTGTGGATGATCTGGAATTGAAGTCCGTGAAAAAGAAATTCAAGGACAAGAAATTTGCGGCGGGCTGTTCCCGTGAGGTGATTAATCAAGGTGCGGAGATGCTGGGCTGGGAGCTGGACGACTTGATCAGCCGGACCATCTTGGCCATGCGCAGCCTGAACCCGGAGCTGGGGATCTAAAATTGACAGCGGATTTTTTTGCGTAACACGCCTTGACAAATCCCCGGGCCGGCGTTATTATGACTTCAACGTACTTTTTTCGAAAAGGAAGCGTTATTGCAAAAATAATCAATGTCTAAAGGAATCAGACCGATGAAATCGTATCTCAACACCAAGACAACTGAATTCTTTCGTTACTTTTTTAGCTTCGGATTTTATTTTTCGGGGCTGTTTATGGTGCGCAAGAATCTGAGTTGTCAAATGTGAAGACCGACATAAGTTTGTTTCCAAAAGAGGAATAAGCCGATGCGTTTGATCACTCAGATGCACCGGCTATTTTTATGGCTTAAACCATGAAGCTCCCGGGGCTCATGGACGGACGCATTTGCCACTGACATACCGCGGCGAACTCAAGAAAGCACCCGCGAACGGGTAGAAAACGGAGGAAAGTATCATGATCGTCATTATCAAACAGGATGTACCCAAAGAGGAAATCAGCAAGTTAAAGAATCAGTTGGAAGGAGATTTCAACGTTTCGGTCAGTGAAGTAGTGGGAACTCATACCACGATACTGGGGCTGGTAGGAGATACCGCTCAGATCGATATCGGCGCGGTGCGCAGCAACGAGATCGTGGAAGAGGTAAAGCGGGTTCAGGAACCGTATAAAAACGCCAATCGCAAATTTCATCCCGACGATACGGTGATCAAGGTTGGAAAGCAGAGCTTCGGGGGTCAGGATTTCCAGGTCATCGCGGGACCTTGTTCGGTGGAATCGGAGGAACAGATTTTGGAAGTGGCGAGACGTGTAAAGGCCGCCGGAGCGACTATGCTGCGCGGCGGCGCGTTCAAGCCCCGTACGTCGCCTTACTCTTTCCAGGGATTGCGGGAAGAAGGAATTCGCCTGCTTCTGGAAGCGAAAAAGGAAACCGGCCTGCCCATCGTAACGGAAATCATGAGCGAGGCGTATCTGGATCTTTACGCGGATGTGGACGTGATTCAGGTGGGAGCGAGAAATATGCAGAATTTTGAACTTCTGAAGGAACTGGGGCGCTGTGATAAACCGATCCTTTTGAAACGGGGTCTGTCCAGCACCATCGAAGAATTCTTGATGAGCGCGGAATACATCATGGCCGGCGGCAACAACAACGTAATTCTTTGCGAACGGGGGATCCGCACCATTGAAACCATGACCAGAAACACGCTGGATCTGTCCGCGGTGGCGGTGCTGAAGCATGTTTCTCATTTGCCGGTGGTCGTGGATCCCAGCCACGGAACGGGGGTCACCTGGCTGGTGGAGCCTATGAGCAAGGCGGCGATTTCCTGCGGAGCGGACGGTCTGATCATCGAGGCTCACAACAATCCGGCCAAGGCCTTGTCAGATGGAGCGCAGTCCCTGAATCTGGATCAGTTCAGCGGCGTGATGACTTCGATTAAGAGACAGATCGGATTCGAAGGAAAGCATCTGCTTTCCGCCGACGGAGAGTTGGAGGTATAACCGATGGAACGAATCGGGATAGAAGCGGTTCGGCCTTACGAGGTGCTGATTGGCCGGGACCTGCTGAAAGAGAGCGGATCACGGGTTTTGGAGCTTTTCGGGGATCGGCCGGAGGGTTGTCCCTATCGAAAGGCGGCGGTGATTTCCGACAATCTGGTAGGCGCAATTTACGGGACCAAGGTTCTCTCAGGCTTGCGAGAGGCGGGCCTTGAGGCGGAGCTGATCACCTTTCCCAATGGCGAGGCATCCAAGAACATCCACGTCCTGGAGAAGCTCTACGAGGAGCTGATTCGTCTGGGCCTGACCCGCAAGGATTTGATCGTGGCGCTGGGCGGCGGAGTGACGGGAGACATGGCGGGCTTCGCGGCGGCTACGTATTTGAGAGGTGTGGACTACATACAGATTCCCACTACGCTCATTGCGCAGACGGATTCCTCCGTAGGGGGAAAGACAGCCATCGACACGCCTTTTGGAAAAAATCTGATCGGCGCTTTTTACCAGCCCAGGCTGGTACTGTGTGACATCGACACGCTGTCCACGCTTCCCTCTATGATTTTCAACGAAGGAATGGGAGAGGTCATCAAATACGCGCTGCTGTCGGATCAACGGCTGGATTACCAGGGTGATCGGATGACTCTGGCTTCCCTTTTGGAGCTGCCGCAAACGGAAGAGACTCTGGAGCGGATCGTCGCCGAGTGTGTTAAAATAAAAGCGGACATCGTGAAACGGGACGAATTTGAAACGGGCGATCGAATGCTGCTCAATTTGGGCCACACCATCGGCCACGCGGTGGAACGGGCCAGCGAATACACCATTCGCCACGGTGCGGGTGTCGCCATCGGCATGTGGACCATTCTCTCCGCTTGCGTGAGAAAGGGGCTTCTGGATCGGAAGGTAGAGGAGCTGCTAGGGCGGCTCCTGGATGCTTATGAGCTGCCGAAAGAGTACGCGGACTGTTCTATGGATCGACTGGTGGAGCTGGCTTCCACGGACAAAAAGCGGGACGGCTCGGGGATCAACGTGATTTTGTGCGCAGGGATCGGCGACTGTTTTGTCCGGCACATGACGATGGATGAGCTGAGGGAACTGCTTCATTCGTGATATGCCGTATCGCGCCGTCCTGCCGCCGGATGATAGGAGAGTGAAATAGAGTTCCGCCCTGTGGGATTGGCCGGGAGGGGCACTAATTTATCCATGCGAGGGCAAGGGTAAGCGTCAAATTAGCAAGAAACGAAAAAGGCCTTCCTAGCATCCTTTTTTAACCTTATTCGCCAATGTCGCACTAGAAATAGAGGAAAAAGAGCTGTTTGGCCGCTAATCTCAACTTATTTGAGGTAAAAGGCCAGATAAAATAATGCCACCATAGGGAGTGCTGGGAGTGTGAAAGGTCCGAGGCGCTTGAAAGGCTTGAAGCGCTGGAAACCCTGGAAACCCTGGGGCATGAAAGGTCCGAGGCGCCCGGAATTTCGGTGATTCGGAGGACCGTAGGCCACATTTCGGCTTTTCTGAGATTAAGACCAAAATCGGTCGAAAATAAGGGGCTAATTTCGACCGATTATTAAAATTCATCATTAAAAGTCGAACAAAACGAGAAATAGCCGCGATATTGGCTATTTTGCTAACATATTACCCTTAATTTTACATTTTATTCGACCAAAATTACGGTTTTCTTTATAAAAGTCGAAAAAGTAAGTTTCAAATGTCTTAAGCCCCCGAGGTCCCCGAAACCCCCGTATCCCCTGAAGCCCCTGAAGCCCCCCAAAACCCCTAAAGCCCCCGAAGCCTCCAAAACCCCTAAAGCCCCTAAGGTCCCCGAAGTGCTCATAGCCGAACAACCTCGCCGCCTGACGATCCAAAGGGGATTCGATGATTTGATGTTTCCCAATCAGAGGCGTCGGTGTATATCGGCCGGCAAAAGTTTATACATGAGAGCGTAAAAAGATAAGAGTATGTATAATCACAAAAGAAACGTAAAAAGTTAATAGACGATGACAGCACAAATTTCAATCTATTTGACATAGTAAAACAGAAATTGAGAAAGGAATGACCAGATGGATATCAAGGTGTTTCCGTCGGAGATTGCCGGGGAAATTCAGGCTCCGCCCTCCAAAAGCGCGGCCCATCGCGCGTTGATTTGCGCCGGGCTTTGCGGCGTACCGGGAAAGGAAAGCAGAGTTGCGCCCTTGGATGATTCTCAGGACATGCGAGCGACCAAATCAGGGCTGGAGGCGCTGGGCGTGCGGATGGAGGAAACGAAGCGTCCCGACGGACGACTGGATCTGAAGGTGATTGCCGGGACTGAAACCAGCGTCACCGCCCCGAGGCTCCTGGATATTGCAAAGGGCTTAGATGTCTCGAAGGGCTTAGACCCAGAGAGATTAGATGCCACGGAGGGCTTGAATGCCACGGAGGGCATAAATATCTTGGAGGGTATAAATGTCTCGAAGGACTTGAATGCCTCGGAGGGCATAAATGTCTCGGAGATTGACTGCGGAGAATCCGGATCCACCTATCGTTTTTTTCTTCCGATCATGGCGGCACTGGGAAAACCGGCGCGTTTTATCGGCAGTGGAAAGCTGCCGGAACGGCCTATGGGCCCCATGTTTGAACTGCTGGAGTCCAAGGGCATCCGCTGTGAGAGGCCGGTGGGGAAAAGCCTTCCTCTTAACCTTTCCGGCGCTTTGAACGGAGGGATTTACGAGATTCGGGGCGATTTGAGTTCACAGTACGTCACGGGACTCCTGCTGGCCCTTCCCCTGCTCCGTGCGGATAGCGAGATCCGCATTACCACCAAGCTGGAATCCGGGCCTTACGTAGAGATGACATTGGACCTTCTGGATCGTTCCGGTATTCGGGTCCGGCGGACAAAACAGGGCTTTTTCATCCCGGGAGGACAGATTTATCAAGGCGGAAATCATATCGTAGAGGGAGACTATTCCAACGCGGCGTTTCATCTGTGCGCGGCCGCCATACGAGGGAAGCCGGGAACGGGGGTAACGGTCATAGGGCTGGATCCGGAATCGGCGCAGGGGGATAAAGCGATCGTGAAGCTGCTGTCTCGATTTGGGGCGGAGATCAGTACCGTGGAGCTTTCGGAGGAGCTTTCGCAAGAGAACGGAGCGGAACCGGACGATGGAGGCCAAGACTTTGGAAATCGGCGGCGCGGCCGGAAAATTGCTGTCACGGTGAAGCCGGGAACCGGACCGCTGAAGGGAATCGAGATTGACGCGGGGGATATTCCCGATCTGGTGCCCGTACTGGCGGCTACCGCAGTGTATGCGGTGGGCAAGACCGTCATCTATAACGCGGGACGGCTGAGAATCAAAGAAAGCGACCGGCTGGCGGCCATCAGTGCGGGGCTTTTGCGGATCGGGGCCAAGGTCCGGGAATACGAGGACCGTTTGGAGATTATGGGGCTGGGAGAGCGGGACGGCTCCGGGGCGGTTCCGAGGGCCGAAGGCCGAGGAACGGCGCCGATGAACGGCAGCCTCCCGGGAGGAGCTGCCGTTTCCGCCGAAAATGATCACCGTATTGCGATGGCAATGTCGGTGGCGGCGTTGGGCTGTCGGGAGCCGGTGGTGATTTGCGGAGCGGAATGTGTGAGAAAATCTTATCCGAATTATTTTGAGGATTTAAAGGTGCTTGGAGGGAAGACAGATGTCATCGACTTGGGGTAACAGAGTAAAGGTTTCCATCTACGGGGAATCCCATGGGCCGGCGGTGGGGGTGGTTCTGGACGGGATCCGGGCGGGTGAAAGCATCGATGAGGAAACATTGAACGCTTTTATGCGGCGGAGAGCGTCGGTGGATGCCGCCATCTCCACGCCCAGAAAGGAAGCGGACCTTCCGGAAATTATTTCCGGGCTGAAAGAGGTGGGGCCGCAGCGTTACGTGACCACGGGAGCGCCCATTCATCTGATGATCCGAAATCGCAATACCAGATCTCAGGATTATGGCTCCATGGCCCAGCTGGCCCGGCCGGGTCACGCGGATTATACAGGGGACGTGAAATACGGCGGCTGTAATGAAACGGCGGGCGGGGGCCATTTTTCCGGCAGACTGACTGCGGCGATTACCGCGGCGGGCGGCGTCTGCCTGCAAATTTTGGAGAGCAGAGGGATTCGAGTGTTTTCCCATATTTTGTCCATTGGTGGAGTGCGGGATCGCAGCTTCGATCCGGCCGCCGTAGGTGATCGGGAAGCCGACAAGTTGAAAGGCAGACAATTCGTGGTCTTGGAAGAGGACCGGGAAGGGGAAATGCGGGAAGTGATCCGGCAGGCCATGGCCGACCAGGATTCCGTGGGGGGAATCGTGGAATGCGCGGCGATTCATCTTCCGGCAGGCCTGGGAGATCCCATGTTCGACGGGATGGAAAATCGGATTGCGTCCCTGGTGTTCGGGATTCCCGCGATCAAAGGGATCGAGTTCGGAAACGGCTTTGCCTGTGCGGATTTGAGAGGCAGCCAAAACAACGACCCCTTTTATATCGAAGATAACAGCGGTGAGGTTCGCACTTCCACCAATCATCACGGAGGGATTCTCGGAGGGATCACCAGCGGGATGCCTTTGGTCTTTCGGGTGGCGGTGAAACCCACTCCAACCATCGGCCTTTCCCAACAAACCGTAAACACCAGGCGAAAGGAAACCGCGGTAATCGAAGGAAAGGGTCGACATGATCCCTGCATCGTAATCAGAGCGGCGGCTTGTATCGAAGCGGCGGCTTCCATCGCTATTTTAGACGCGTTGCTGGAGCATGCGGAGGAGCCCTCGGGCCGCCTGGCGGATGTGAAAGCCGGAGTGTAAGAGAGCAGGCGCTTCATTCTGATTTCAGCTGAATTATATCCGTATGAAAGAATAGAATGCCCGGATATAAAACCATTTCGCTTCCTGTTTTTATTTGCAATTTGTCACTTGTGTGAAAGGAGAACGGAGATGAACGGAGCCACTGGCAACGGAACCACTAAAAATGAAGGGGCTCAAAAGGACGAATCCCTTTCGGACTATCGAAAGGAAATCGATGAAATTAACCGGGCGATTCTCAGCCTGCACGAACAGCGGCTCGAAGTGGTGAAGAAGGTTTCCGCCTATAAACAGCGAAACGCTCTTCCCATCTTGCAGCCGGACCGGGAGAAAGCGGTCATTGGGGAAATGTGTCAAGCCACTCGGCCCGAGTACGCGGGAGGCACCAAGGTGCTGTTCGAGACACTGATGAGTATCAGCCGGGAATTTCAGTATACGGAACACTATCGGGACACGGAGATGTACGGCCTTATTTCCTCCCATCATAAGGGGACTCCGGGATCAGGAAAGGGATCAGAAAAGGGATCGGAGCACGGGCTGCGGATCGCCTGCCAAGGGGTTCCGGGCTCCTATTCCAGCAGCGGCGCCAAGGAAATGTTCCCGGGAGAGGTCATCGATTACTATCGGGAATTCGGAGACGTTTTCGACGCCGTGCAGGAAGGAAAGGCGGACATCGGGGTTCTGCCTATCGAAAACTCCTTTTCGGGGTCGGTTCTCCCGGTGTACGATTTGATGAAAAAGCATAGCTTCTACATTTACCGCTGTCAGAAGGTGCGGGTAAATCACTGTCTTTTAGGAGTTCCCGGGGCCAAACCGGAGCAGCTTCGCACGGTGTATTCTCACGATCAGGGGCTGTCCCAGTGCAGCGCTTTCCTCAGAGAATATTCATTGGAGGGCAAGGGGTACTCCAACACCGCCGCCGCCGCTAAGTTTGTGGGGGAACGGAAGGACCCCACAGTGGGAGCCATCGCCTCTAAGGAATGCGGTCAGCTGTACGGGTTGGAGATTTTAGCGGAGGGCGTTCAGAATCGGGAGGAAAACTATACCCGGTTCATTGCCATCACCAAGGATTTTTATTTACCGGAGCAGGCCAACAAAGTCAGCATCTGCCTTTCAGCCGCTCACAGTGAAGGGTCCCTGCACAATCTGTTGACCCGGTTTGCCACCAGCGGTTTAAATTTGACGAAGATCGAATCCCGGCCCATTGAAAACGTGAATTTCGCGTTTCTGTTTTTCCTGGAATTCGAGGGGAATATTCAAAATGAAAATGTGACCAAGCTGATGTGTCAGTTATCCGAAGAATTGGATTCCTTCGCCTTTCTGGGAAATTACCGGGAGGAATAAGGG
>CAUHLX010000019.1 GCA_959606705.1 uncultured Bacillota bacterium
ATAAATTTTTCGGTTCCAGGGAACACCGGGCCGGCACGCGGGGCATCGACATCGGGCGCCAGCTGCTTGCGGAGACGGAACAGCTTCCCGTGGAAGTTTGGCTGGACAGCACCGTCATCGGCGTGTTTGCCGGAAAGCGTGTTGCCGTTTTGAGGGAAGGACGCACGGAGGTGGTTTCCGCCAAGGCGATCCTGATCTGTACCGGAGGTGCGGAAAACGCGCTGAATTTTCCGGGCTGGACTCTTCCCGGAGTGATGGGAGCGGGAGCCGCTCAGACCATGGTCAACGTGAATCGGGTGCTTCCCGGCAAACGGGTCCTGATGATCGGTTCGGGAAATGTGGGCGTGATCGTCAGCTATCAGCTGATGCAGGCCGGAGCCCAGGTGGTGGGCATCGTGGAGGCGGCACCGAAGATCGGGGCCTATGGCGTCCACGCGGCCAAGGTCCGTCGGGCGGGTGTTCCCTTTTATCTGGGGCACACCATCGTTCGGGCGGAAGGCGAGGAACGGGTAAACCGGGCGGTGATCGCCGAATTGAGGGATGGAAAAACCGTGTCGGGGTCGGAGAAAGCCTTCGACGTGGATGTGATCTGTGTCTCGGTGGGGCTTCGCCCCACTTCTGAGCTGGCTCAAATGGCGGGAGCGGAGCATATGTTTGTCCCGGAGCTGGGGGGGTTCATGCCCAAGCACACCGAGACAATGGAGACAAACGTAGAGGGAATCTTCGTAGCCGGAGACACGGCGGGGGTGGAGGAAGCCAGCACCGCCATGGATGAGGGAAGGATGGCCGGAACGGCCATCGCCTATCGGCTGGGTCATCTCACGGAAGAGCAGATGAAACAGAGAACGGCGGAGATTGGGGATCGCCTCGGCGCCCTGCGGCTAGGGCCCTTCGGGGAACGGCGGCAGCTGGCAAAGAAACGAGTGACGGAAGGGGAGGTGTGAGAGATGGAACATGGAATCGTATACGACGGATGCCCCTCCCTCGAGGAGATTCGGGAAGCGAACGGCTGGCCTGCGGAGGAACGGTTTGCGCTGGGTCCCGTAGCCATCGTGGAATGCGTTCAGCAGATCCCCTGCAATCCCTGTGAAGCCTCCTGCCCCTCGGGGGCGATTTCCATCGGGGCACCCATCACACGGACGCCTCGTGTGGACCCGGAAAAGTGCGTCGGCTGCGGAAAATGTGTGGCGGCTTGTCCGGGACTGGCCATTTTTATCGTCGATAAAAGCCGCGGAGAGGAGGCCCTGGTCTCCTTCCCCTTTGAGTATCTGCCTCTCCCTCAGAAGGATCAGGAGGAATATGCCTTGAACCGGGCCGGCGAGTTTGTCTGCACGGGTCGAGAGGCGCGGGTGGCGAATCCTGCGGGAAACGACCACACCGCGGTGGTGACCGTGGCCATTCCCAAGGAATACGGGGATGAGGTGCGAACCATTCGCAGAGAGGGCGCTCCGGCTGTTCCTGTGTCGCCCGCGGCGGCGGAAGGAAATCGGGAATTGCCGGATGACGTAATCGTCTGCCGCTGTGAGGAAGTGACGGCGGGAGAGATTCGCCGGTCCATCCGGGAATACGGGGCGACGACCGTCACGGAGGTCAAGCGGAGAGTCCGCAGCGGAATGGGGCTGTGCCAAGGGAGAACCTGCGGCAAGCTCACCATGCGGATCTTGTCGGAGGAAACCGGGAAACCAGCTTCGGAGCTGCTTCCGGCCACCAGCCGTCCGCCGGTTCGCCCGCTCACCTTCGGCGAGCTGGCGGCGGGAGAGCGTTTTGACGAAGAAGCGTCGAAAGGAGATGGGACCCATGAATAAAACCGCGGAAGTCGCTGTCATCGGCGCGGGGGTCATCGGCTCCTCCGTCGCCTATTACACCGCCAAGACCGGGGCCAAGGTATTGCTGCTGGACGCGGGAGACAGCGCCGAATTTACCTCCAGCCGCTGTGACGGCAACGTGCTGATCAGCGATAAGCAGCCGGGCTTGGACGCTCTGATGACCAAGCGGAGTCAGGATCTCCTGGATGAGCTTTCCCAGGAGCTGGATTACGATTTCCAGTGGGAACGCCGCGGCAGTATGCTGGTCATGGAAAACGAACTGGAAATGGAGATGGGTCGGCATCTGATCGATGACTTCGCGGGCTGTGGAATCGACTGTCTTCACATGATGGATGTCCAAGAGCTGAAAGAGCGGGAGCCCTATTTAGCGGAGGACTTGGCAGGGGGAATGTGGATCGACTGCGACGGCTGCCTCTATCCCATGGGCCTGTGCTATGCGCTGGCGGACGGTTTGAAGAAATTAGGAGGCCGAGTCCTCACTCATACGCCGGTTCTGTCCATGGAGAAGAGCGGCGGCGGCTTTGTGCTCCACACACCTTCGGAGACGATCACCGCGGACCAGGTGGTCAACTGCGGCGGCATCAAATCCCCTCAATTGGGGAGGATGGTGGGACTGGACATTCCCGTAAAGCCTCGTCAAGGACAAATTCTGGTCTCGGAGCAGACCTTTAAAGTAGCGAAGCAGAAGATCATGGAGTTCGGCTACATGATGGCCAAATTCCAGACAGAAGGATATCAGCGGCCGGTAACGCCGCTCATGGAAAAATACGGAGTTGCGCTGGTTTACGAACCCACCAGTGAAAATAATTTTCTTCTGGGGAGCAGCCGGTATTTTACCGAAGAGGATGACACCTCGGTGGAAATCGAGGTGATGAAAGCCATCGCCGAACGGGGGATTCGCTTTTTCCCCATACTAAAGGAAATCAAAGTCATCCGCAGCTACGCGGGCATCCGGGCTTATACGCCGGATCACATGCCCATCTTATCGGACACCCGAATTCCCGGCTACTATGTAGCCACCGGCCATGAGGGAGACGGCATGGGCCTCTCCGCCATTACCGGACTTCTGATGTCTCAGTTAATCACCGGACAGACCCCGGAAATGGATCTGACCGGATTAAGTTTGAATCGTTTTTAGAACTTAGGAGAAGATGGAGAAAAAGGAGGAAGAAAAATGAAGAAGAGTACGTTCAAAAGGATGCTGTGCGTCGGCCTGGCGGCCTTTACGGCACTGTCCATGTTCGGCTGCGGGAGCGGTGGAGAAGGCGACGGAAGCGGCGGGAGCTCGGATGAAATCAAAATTGGCGCGGCCCTTCCCCTGACCGGGTCCGTGGCGCTGAACGGAGAAATGATCTTAGACGGAATCGAGCTGGCGGTGAAGGAAGTCAACGACGCCGGCGGCATCAACGGAAAGAAGGTCGTCGTGGTGAGCCAGGATGACCAGGGAGAACCGAATCAGGCGGCCAGCGTGGCGAATATTTTCGCGGCCAATGATGATATTCTGGCGGTAATCGGAAATCTGAAGAGCTCCTGCACTCTGGCAGCGGCCCCCATTTATGAGGAATCTGGTTTGGTCACGCTGTCGCCTGACTCCTCCTCACCGAAGGTGACCGACGCCGGCGATTACGTTTTCCGGATCAAGGACTCCGATGTCATTTTGGCCCGGTTGATGGCAGCCGGCGCGGTTGCCGACGGCCACAAGAAGTTCGCCATCTGCTACGAAAACAACGACTACGGCGCGGGCATCTTGGAACAGGCGAAGGTTCAGTTAAAGAAAGCTGGCTGTGAGGTGGTCTGCGAGGAGAGTATTCTCACCGGCGAGCAGACCGATTTCAGCTCCGCCATCGGCAACATCAAGGCCTCGGGCGCGGAGGCCATTCTGTTCGGCGTCGACTACAACGAATCCGGGCTGTTCATGAAGCAGATGAAGGACAACGGACTGGACCTGCCCCGGTATGCCACCGATGGGCTGTTCACCCAGGCCTTTATTGAAGTTGGTGGTGAAGCGGCCGATGGCACGACGGTATTGACCTCTTTCATGGCAAACGATCCTTCGGAAACCGTTCAGAAATTCGTAGCGGATTTCAAAGAATTTTCCGGCGGGGACACTCCTAGCATCTTCCAGGCGGAAGGCTACGACGCGGCGAAGATCGTTCTGGAAGCCATCGAAAAGGGCGGAGAGGACCGGGAGGCCATCCGTGAGTATATGTCTACTATGAAGTATCAGGGCGTGATCGGCGACTGCACCTTCGACGAAAACGGCGACGTGAAGATTCCGCTGAAGCGCTGCACCGTGACCAATGGGGAATTCGTCCTCATCGAGAACGATAAAGAACTGAACATTGACTAATTACATAGAACCGATGCTAGTTGGTAAATCGCTTTCAAGCTTGCTTGTCCGAAAGCAGTTTTGAAGAGGTCCTGACCGCCGTCCGCAGGAAATCGCTTATGGCGATGGGCGGCGGTCCCGGGGACCGTATCTCCCAAAGAGGAGGAGGTGGATTTTTTGTTTCTACAGCAGTTGATAAACGGACTGACTCTCGGGTCGGTGTTCGCATTGATTGCACTGGGCTACAGCATGGTTTACGGGGTTTTGTTCTTCGTGAACTTTGCTCACGCGGATGTGATGATGTTCGGAGCGTATTTTTCTCTCATCTTGCTGATGGGTGACGTTCCTCTGGTCATCGCCATTCTCGTTTCCGTACTAAGCTGCGCAATCATGGGTATTACAATTGAATTCTTAGCATACCGCGCTCTGCGGGGGTCCACCCGATTGGCCGCCATGACCAGTGCCATGGGGGTCTCCATCATGCTTCAAGTCCTAGCCCAGCTGATCTGGGGTTCCGGAACGAAGAGCATTCGCACCAACTTGGAATTTGACATCACTCAGATTCCCCTCACCGAGCACGCGTCCATCACGAACCTCCAGCTCATCACGCTGGGCGTCGCCGCTCTGATGATGATATTCCTGGAGATGTACCTGAAAAAAACCAGATCCGGTAAGGCGCTTCGGGCCACGGCTCTGGACCGCGACGCCGCCCAGCTCATGGGCATCAACACCAATCACGTCATCAGCACCACCTTTGCCATCGGCTCCGCGCTGGCGGCCATCGGCGGTTTCCTGGTGGCGACCCAGTACGACGCGGTCTATCCCACCATGAGCATGGCGGTAGGAAACAAAGCCTTTGCCGCCGCGATTCTGGGTGGAATCGGAAATATCCCCGGCGCCATGATCGGCGGTCTGGTCATCGGGATCGTGGAATCCCTGGGAGCGGCCTACCTTTCTTCCGCTTATCGGGACGCCATCGCTTTTGTGGTATTGATCATTGTTCTTCTTGTCCGTCCCACCGGGATCATGGGCAAAAAGGACAATATGTAGGGGGGATGAACCGATGTTGGATAAGCTGATAAAAAATAATAGTAAAGAAAAGACCATCGGAATCCTCCTCTTGGTCTTCGCGTTGATCGGACCTCAGGTGATTCATCAGACTTATATACTGCATCTGATGGTCCTCTGCGCCATCTACGCCGGCCTCGCCTGCTCCCTGAACCTGATTCTGGGATACACGGGCCTGTTCTCACTGGCTCACGCCGCTTTCTTCGGGATCGGCGCCTACGGCACCGGAATCATCGTAGGCAAGCTGGGGCTTCCCATCTGGCTGGGTTTTCTGGTGGCGGGCTGCGCCGCCTGTCTGCTGGGCATGATCATCGCCATTCCTTCCCTGCATCTGAGGGGAGATTATCTGGCCATCGTCACGCTGGGCTTCGGACAGATCGTGCGGCTCATCGAGCTGAACGAGCAGTGGCTCACCAACGGAGCGATGGGGATCACCGCGATCCGCAAGCCGGAACTGTTCGGCATGAAATTCGGAAAGGTGGAATTCTTCTACTTTGCTTTGGCGGTGACGCTGATCATCATGCTGGCGATCTATCGAATCGTCCATTCCAGGGTAGGTCGAGCGCTGATCGCCATCCGCGAGGATGATATGGCGGCACAGGCCATCGGCATCAATATTCGTAATTACAAGGTTCTGGCGTTTGGCGTGGGCACCTTCTGCGCCGGACTCATGGGAAGCGTTTACGCTCATTACATCTCCTTCGTAAGCCCCGACCAGTACACCTTCCAGATCTCCGTCAACATCTTCTGCATGGTCATTCTGGGCGGAATGGGCACGAACATCGGTCCGGTCCTGGGTGCGATCGTGATCACGCTGCTTCCGGAGGTAATGCGTACCTTCGACGCCTACCGCATGATCATCGTGGGTTTGATGATGGTTCTGTGCATGATTTTCCGGCCTCAGGGGATCCTGGGTTCCTACGTGGTAGGCGGGACCTCGATTTGGACGGCGCTGGCGAAGAAGAAAGAAAAATTCAAAGCCCGGCGAGTGGAAAAAGGGGGGATGGCAGGATGACGGCGGTATTGCGCGCAATCGACGTGAGCAAATCTTTTGGCGGCGTCCAGGCTCTCAGCAATGTGACCTTTGACGTCAACGAGGGAGAGATCGTGGGTCTGATCGGCCCCAACGGCGCGGGAAAGACCACCATGTTCAACATCATGGCAGGGGTCTATCCGGCCACCTCCGGGGAAGTGGAATTCTTCGGGAAAAACATCAATGCGGTCCCCACCCACAAACGGGTGGAGATGGGTATGGCCAGGACCTTCCAGAACATCAAGCTGTTTCCCAACACCAGCGCTCTGGAAAACGTCTTGGCGGGACGGCACTGCCGCACCAAAAATTCACTGGTTCCCGTGGTGCTGGGGCTTCCCTCCACCAAAAAGGATGAAAAGCTGAGCCGGGATTACGGGTTGGAAATGCTGGAATTCGTAGGTCTGCTGGAGAAGAAAGAGCTCTCCGCCAAGAATCTGCCCTACGGGGAACAGCGAAGCCTGGAAATTGCCCGGGCGCTGGCCACCGAACCCAAGGTTCTCCTGCTGGACGAACCCTGCGCGGGTATGAACGAGGTGGAAAAGGACGCGCTTCAGGAGCTGGTGACGGATATTCGGGGCAAGCTGAAGATCACGGTGCTGATCATCGAACACGATATGAAGGTAATCATGAATCTGTGCGACCGGATCACGGTGCTGGCTCAGGGCGAGAAGATCTGTGAGGGAACCCCTCAGGTGGTTCGGCAGGATCAGAACGTCATCGAGGCCTATCTGGGAAGCTCCATGGGAAGGAGGGATCGCTTTGTTAACAATCAGTAACGTGCACGTTTCCTATGGGCAAGTCAAGGCGCTGGAAGGAATCTCTCTGGAAGTGGGCGACGGCGAGATCGTGGCGCTGATCGGCAACAACGGAGCGGGAAAGAGCACCACACAGAAATCAATCACCGGCCTGGTTCCCACGACCTCCGGTTCGATCAAATTTCAAGAGCGGGAGATCACGGACACGCCTACGGATAAAATCGTCAAGATGGGCATCTGCCTGGTTCCGGAGGGCCGCCATATTTTTTCTTCCCTAACCGTTCGGGAAAACCTGGAGATGGGAGCTTATCTCTATAAAGACAAGGCCCGCTTCGCGGAAAACGAAGCGCGAGTCTACGACATGTTTCCCATCCTCAAAGAACGTTATAAACAGCAGGGCGGCACCCTGTCCGGCGGACAGCAGCAGATGCTGGCCATCGGCCGCGGCTTGATGAGCAATCCTAAGATCATGCTTCTGGACGAACCTTCCCTGGGGCTGTCCCCCATGAACGTGGAAGTAGTGGCGGACACCGTGATCAAGATCCGGGAGGAGGGCGTTCCCGTGCTTCTGGTGGAACAGAACGCCATGATGAGTCTGGGCATCTGCAATCGGGCCTACGTCCTGGAGACCGGAAAGATCGTCACCAGCGGCACGGGGAAGGAGCTTTTGGCGGACGAAAGCGTACAAAAGGCCTATCTGGGCATCTGATTTGGTTTGATTTGGTTTGATTGGGTTTGGTTTGGTTCGCCGGCTGGCCGGGGCTCCCGGCCGGCGGCAGTGGAAAAGGAGAAGAGCGTTGTATTTGACCACTTATGAACAGGAGCTCCTGGACGGCGTCCACGGGGAGGGCAGCCGCATGGCCATGACCATCCTGTATCGCCTGGGAGAGATTTATCACGCGAAGCGCATGATTCCCGTGACCACGGCTCACATCGACGGCTGTTCTTATTCGGCGGTCTGGGACGCGGGTCTGGAATTTGCGGAGAGACTGGCGCGGCTGGGAGCAAAAGTGGCCGTTCCCACCACTCTGAACATCACCTCCAGAGACATCCGGGCGTGGAAGGAATTTCGTCTTCCTCCCGATTTCGCGGAAAAGTGTGCCAGAGTGGAGCGGGCCTATGAAACGATGGGCTGTGTTCCTACCTGGACCTGTGCCCCCTATCAATACGGAAACACCCCCTCCTTCGGGGAGCAGGTGGCTTTTGCGGAATCCAACGTGGTGAACTATGCTAATTCGGTGCTGGGGGCAAGGACTCAGCGGTACGGGGATCTGGTGGATATCTGCTGCGCGATCATCGGGCGGGTGCCGGAGCTGGGGCTTCATATCAAGGAAAATCGAAGGGCGGAGGTGCTCTATGACGTAAGCCTGGTAAAACCGGCGCGCTTTAAGGACCCGGAGGGATTTGCCGTCCTGGGATATTTGGTGGGCGGCGACGTAGGCGACCAAGTCCCCGTGGTGGACGGGGCTCCGGGCGGAATCACTCACGAGCATTTGAAAGCGTTCAGCGCGGCCTCCGCGGCTTCCGGGTCGGTGGGCTTGTTTCACGTAACCGGTTACACACCCGAAGCGCCTACGCTGGAGGAAGCGACGCAGGGCCAGCCGGTAAAACGGAGGGTGGAGGTCACGGAAGAAATGCTGGACCGGGCGGCGGCTTCTCTGTCTCAAGGACTTCGAAGAGAGGAGAACGCCGGACGGCGGGTGGATCTGGTGCTGCTGGGCTGTCCTCATCTGTCGTACGGAGAAACTCTGCGGATGCTGGAGCTGTTCGCGGGTCGCAAACCGGCGGAGGGGGTGGCGGTTTGGATTCAGACCGCGGATGCGGTGGAGAGCCTGTTGGATCGAACCGGACTGACCGAAAAAATACGAGGAATGGGGATTCGAATGATGCGGGATTCCTGCATTTTAAATCAGCCGTCGGCTGTTTGGGGCTTTCGAATCATGGTGACCAATTCGGGAAAGATGGCTCATTACGCTCCCGGACATGTGGGGGCGGAGGTTTTTTTTCAGAGCATGGACGAGTGTGTGGAAATCGCGGTTAGGGGGGAGCTTTAAACGATGGAGAGGGCGTTGATTCAGGCGGAACCGATCATCGGCGGAGAGGCCGACGGAGCTGTTTTATGGACGGAAACCGGATTGAGCTTTTGGGGCGGAGTGAACGCCGCGGAAGGCATCGTCATCGACCGGCACCATCCCCTGTGCGGTGAGCGCATGACCGGGAAAATCCTTTGTATCCCTCGAGGACGAGGGTCCTGTTCCTCCTCGGGAATTCTTTTGGAAATGATACGAATCCAAACGGCCCCGGCGGCCATCGTTTCCGTTGAAGCGGAGGGCATTTTGGCCATCGGAGCGGTGATCGGACAGGAGCTGTATGGGAAAACCATTCCCATCTGCACGGTGTCGGAGGAGGATTTCGATCAACTGGGAAAAGCTGAACACGCTTCCGTCTCTTTCGACGGGAGTATTATGATAGAATAAAAGGGGGCTTGGCTTATGGGATTCACGAATCGTTATTTTTCGGGGGACGGAGCGGCTCATCGAAGGGCGACATACAAAGGCTGCGGCTATGATACCACGGATCTGAACCGGCCCCACATCGGGATTGCCAGCACCTTCAACGAGGCGTCTCCCGGACACGCCCATCTGCGATCCTTGATCGAACGGGTAAAGGCCGGAATTTGGCAGGCCGGGGGAATTCCCTTTGAATTCGGAGCTCCCGCCACCTGCGGGAACGTGGCCATCGGGACGGAATGCCTCCGCTATGAGATCCCGGTGCGTGACGCGGTGGCGGGCAGCATCGAGCTGGTCAGCAGCATTCATTTATTTGACGGGATCGTGCTCACCGCAGGCTGCGACAATATTGTGCCCGGAGTGGTCATGGCGGCGGCGCGGATGAACAAGCCGGCCATCGTGCTCACGGCGGGACCTATGGGCGCCGGAGGGAGCGGAGACGCGCCCCTGGTGCTTTCCGACGTCAACGAGGCGGTTTACGGCACGGTGGCCAAGGGGAAAATGGATCCGGGGGAGGTGGAACGCCGTGAGCGAAACGCCTGCCCTACCTTTGGGGCTTGCCCGGTGATGGGGACCGCCAACACCATGCAGATCCTCACCGAGGTTCTGGGCATGACACTTCCCGGAGCGTCCACGATCCCGGCGGTTTCCACTGAAAAATATGTCAGTGCCTTCGAAACCGGCCGGCAGATCGTAGAGCTGGTGGAGAAGAATCTGAGACCCTCGGACATCATGACGGAAGCGGCGCTGAAAAATGCCATCCGGGCGGATTTGGCCATCGGCGGCTCCACAAACGCGGTGCTCCACATTCTGAGCTTTGCCAGAGAGCTGGGGATCGAGATCAAGCTGGAGGACTTCGACCAGTTCAGCCGGACGACTCCCGGGATCGTAAATATTCGCCCCAGCGGGACTCATACGGTGGATGAGCTTTCCGCGGCCGGAGGGGTACCGGCAATTTTAAAACAGTTGGCTCCCCTCTTGGATCTGGATGCGCTCACGGTGACCGGGAAGCCTTGGAGGGAGCATTTGGCCGGTGTATCCGAAACGCCCAACGAGATCATTCATTCCCTGGATCACCCCATTTGCGCCGACGGCGGCTTGGCGGTTCTCTGGGGGAATCTGGCGGAGGAGGGGGCGGTGATCCGCACCTCCGCGGTAAAGGAAAAAATGCGGTATTTCCGGGGGACCGCCCGTGTGTTCGATGGGGACGAGGCGGCTTTCGAAGCGATCATTCACGATCAGATTCACCCGGGAGACGTCATCGTGATCCGCTATTCGGGGCCGGTGGGAGCGCCGGGCTTTGTGGAGGTCATGCTGACGGCGGACGCGCTGGTGGACCTGGGACTGGATGAGTCGGTGGGACTGGTGACGGACGGACGGTTTTCCGGTTTCAACTACGGTCCTATCGTAGGACACGTCACTCCGGAGGCCGCGGTGGGAGGCGCCATCGCCTACGTGGAAGAAGGGGACTTCATCGAAGTGGATATCGAAAATCGGAAATTGACTCTGGAGGTATCCGCGGAGGAAATGGCCCGGCGAAAAGCTCGGCCCGCGGCTTTCGAGTCGGATATCTCCAAAGGCTTTGTCCGCACCTACGCGTTGAATTGTCTCTCCGCCAGCAAAGGAGCCGCCATGCAGAAATGGTGAGTATTCATGTGGAAGTGACGAGCCGGAGCGCGGAAGCGGGAAGCCGCGGAGAAAGGAGAAATATCTATGAAATCCTTTGAATATTGGTCACCGACCAAGATTCTCTTCGGGAGGGAGACGGAGGAACGGGTCGGAGATGAGATCCGGGCCTTTGGCGGTTCCCGGGTCTTGGTGGTCATCGGCGGCGGAAGCGTGGAGCGGAGCGGACTGCTGGCCAGGGTGGAGCGCGTATTGGAACGGTCCGGACTGGAGCATTGCTTGTTGAAAGGTGTACGGCCCAATCCGGGACTTTCCCTGGTTCATCAGGGAATCGAGCTGGCTCGGCAAGCGAAGGTGGATTTTGTACTGGCCGTGGGCGGCGGCAGCGTGATCGATACCGCAAAGGGAGTGGCTTTGGGCGTTCCTTATGAAGGAGAAGTCTGGGATCTGTACGAGCACCGGGCGGAACCGAAGACCATGCTGCCCGTGGGAAGTATTCTGACCATCCCTGCCGCTGGGAGCGAAAGCAGCCGTGCGTCGGTGATTACGGCGGAACAGGAGGGGGGACTGAAGAAGGGGCTCAATCATCCCTTGCTCCGTCCCAAGTTTGCCATCCTCAATCCGGAGCTGACGTATACGCTGCCAGCGTATCAGACCGCCTCCGGAGCCACGGATATTCTGATGCACACCTTTGAACGTTACTTTTCCAAGGGAGACGGCAACGACCTGACGGACCGGATCGCCGAGAGCATTCTCAGCGACGTCATCCGCTGGGCACCCATCGCCTGTGCGGAGCCTGAAAATGAGCAGGCTCGTTCGGAGCTGATGTGGTGCGGCAGCCTTTCCCACTGCGATCTGTCCGGCTTGGGAATGCCCGGCGACTGGGCGACTCACCAGATGGAGCACGAGCTGAGCACCGCGTTTCACGTGGCTCACGGGGCCGGGCTTTCGGCACTCTGGGGTACTTGGGCGCGAATGGTTTACCGGGAGGCGCCGGATCGATTTGCCCAATACGCGAGAAATGTTTGGGGCCTTGCGGGTGCGGAACAGGGGGAGGCGCTTTACGGAAAAGCCGCCGAGGAAGAAGCCGCCCTGCTGGGGATCACAATGACGGAAGACTTCTTCCGGAGGATCGGAATGCCGGTAAACCTCCCCCAATTGCTGGGGAGACCGATGACGGATGAGGAAATCAAGGAGCTGGCACATAAATGTACGTTTTTCGGCACCCGGACCATCGGAAATTTGATCGTCATGCGGGAGCCGGAAATCGAGGAAGTCTATCGCTTGGCGAACGTCGAACAATAATCCTGTCGCGTAAGATGGAAAACACTCCGCCGAAACCATTGAAGAATGGAAGGCGGAGTGTTTTTTTATCGGAAAGAGAGCAGAGGGGCTAATGATCGATCCCCAGGGCTTCTCGATAGACTTCAAATGACTCGTCGAGAATATCGTTCATTCCCTTCTCATTGCGTTCCAAGATCGCAGTAAGGATGATTTCGTGGTCGTGCAGCGCGCGGGAGGAATCGTAGTGATTGGCCTTAGCCATGGGATTGCAGAACAGATCCAGCAGCAGCGTTCCGATTTGCAGGATAAAGGGATTTCGGCAGATTTCCAGAAGGACTCGATGAAAGGCAAAGTCGTCCTCTAAAGTAGCGGTCCCCTCTCGGTCTCTTTGCCGGAAACGCTCCAATTCGTTTTTTAAAAGCTCGATATCTTCTTCTTTTGCGTGATCCATGGCATATTCCACCACTGCCTTCTCGAACATGGAGCGGAAATCATACATGTCCTGCGGGGTGCTTTCCTGCATGATCAAGTTGAAGATCAGCGGCATCATGACATTCGTTTTTACCGTCTCACAGATTCGGCTGCGTTTGCCCTGGCGGATTTCCACCACACCGATCATCTGCAGCATTTTTAAGGCCTCCCGAATGCTGGACTTGCCAACCCCCAGAAGATTGCACAATTCCTGCTCGGAGGGGAGCTCGTCCCCGGGGCGGAAGCTGCCGTCCAGTATGGACTTTTTTAACCATAGGACCACGCGTTCCGATAGGTTTTCCGATTTTAACGAGGGAATCTTTTGTTGATCCAGTTCCATCTCAAACTCTCCTTCATACACACAAAAATGCCAATGAAACATATAACATATCACATATGTAATATGTTTTGGCGGCAACTTCATTTTAGCATTACGGGGCAGAGATAGCAAGGAGTTTGGATCATCTTTCTCTATTCCACGGAAAGACGGACCACCGAATGGCGCGCGGCGCGACGATGTCATTCTGCCGGGAGCGGGTCCGTCCGACTGCGGGCGTCGCGGTAAAACTTGCGGGGGCCTTGCTTTTCCCATATCAATCGGGTAGAATCAAAAAAAAGAGGAAAGGAAATGAGAGAATGAAGAAACCCTTTGTATCCGCGCTGGCCTGCTGTGTATTATTAGGTACCGGCTTATTTACTCCGCCGGCGAATGCGGCGTTGCCGGCGGGTCAGGAGCATTTCACGGATGGCGACTACACGTTTACCAAGGTGAAAGAGATCGGCAGCGCGGCGCCGCTCAACGATCATTTCGAACGGGGAGACGATGTTTATTTCTCCGATGGCCGGCTGCTCATGCGCAATAGCGATACGGAGTATCTCTATCTCGGTGATGATGGCGAGCTGCGCGATCTGAACCAAGGACGTTTTGACGACGTATTTCCGTTTTCCGACGGTCTTGCCGCCGTGGTTTCGGACCATAAGGTTGGCTACATGGACACGCAGGGAAAGCTGGTCATTCCCTGCCGGTTTGACGCGCCGCCGGGCGCATTGGGGGCTCCCTGCGCCTCGTATTTCGAGGATGGAACAGCGTGGGTATTCCGGTACCGGGAGGGGACCGATATCGACAAGGCCGCTCTCGAAGGGAACGCATATGGCGCTTGGGCGCAAATTGACAAGACGGGGAAACTGCTCACCGATTATTCTGCCGATGTTTGTTTAGGCGGTATGTCGATTTCCAATGAGCTCTATCAAAAGTACAATCTGTTTTGCCCCGCCGAATCGGCGATGGGCATGGTTGGATTTGATGAGGAGTGTACCGCCCCTAACGTCGGAACCTTTATGGCTCGCTTCGGCCCGTCCGATACCGGTCTGACCCAGCTCCCTACCGGCAAGACGGCTGCCGACGGACAGCCGGAGACAATCTTATATGTGGTGAGCCGTGAGGGAAAGGACCGCGTTGTCTATTCCGCGGGTCGTCCTGTTTTTGACAAGGCGTTTGGCGCGGACGACGGCTACTTTGTCGTGGGAAATGCGTACAATTCCACGGAAAAAGAGACGGCGGGCCGTTGGGGAATCGTAACCTGCCACAAGGACAACGGCGGAAAGTATGTGTTCGGGGACACGTCGATCATTGAGTATACCGTTCCTGCCAACGGTAGCACAGAAATTGGGTTCCATACCTCGGCACCCGTAGCAGAGCATCAGTTTGGGAAGACCTCGACATTGAATGCAGACTGCCGCTTTATCTATGTTTCTCTTAACTCCGACGCGGATTATGATCAGTTCTTGAAAGAGATTGCTTCCATCGGATGTGTGCTCGAAAGAACGACGCCATATGGATTAGGGAGCTATCACTATTTTGAACGAACCGCGCAGGACAATTCGGCGACAGATTGGCTGAATCAAAACTTCGCGGCCGCGCTCAAGTAAAGGAGAATTTACTATGAAACGACTGAAACGACTGATTCTGGGATTGCTGCTGGTGTCTGTGCTGGGGACCCCTGCTTTTGCATATTCCTTTGAAAGTGAGAGCGCGGCGGATATTGCCGGCCCTAGTGAATGGGCCAAGCCTGAAATTGAGCTGGCGCAAGAGGCGGAGCTGATTACCGAACATACGAACATGAACTTCAAGCACGACACCACTCGTTTTCAGTTCGCAGAGCTGATTGTCAATCTGGTGGAAAAGGCCACCGGAAAGACCATAGAAGCCGCTCCGGATACCACCTTTACCGACTGCAAAGAAAAGGCGGTTTTGAAAGCTTACGCGGCGGGCATTGTTTCCGGCGTGGGGAACGGTCGGTTTGCCCCCGATCAGACCACGAACCGCGAACAGATTGCCGCCATGATTTACCGAGCCATCACCTATACCGAAACCGAAACCGGCAAGGTGTTCACGACCAAAAACGCCGATCTCTCCAAGTTCACCGACAAAGCCAAGGTGTCAGCGTGGGCCGCGGAGGGCGTAGGTGTTCTGGCCGGCAACGGCATTATGATGGGAACCTCCGAAACCACTCTATCGCCTGCCAATGCCTGTTCCGTGGAACAGAGTATCCTGTTAGTGTATCGGGTCTACCAGCAGACGCAAAATTAATCTCCAGCCATAAAATAAAGCACCGGTGCGTCGGAAATGATCTGCGAAATAAAGTACCGGTGCGTCGGAAATGATCCGCGAAATAAAGTACCGGTGCGTCGGAAATGATCCGCGGCACCGGTGTTTT
>CAUHLX010000020.1 GCA_959606705.1 uncultured Bacillota bacterium
GCCGCTTTCCTTTATTTTAGAAATCCGTCAATAATTTTTCCTACCGCTTCTTCTTCGGTCAGGCCCAGGGTCATCAGCTTGGTCAGCTGTTCCCCCGCGATCTTGCCGATCGCCGCCTCATGAATCAGCGCCGCATCCAGATGGTTCGCCGTCAATTCGGGGATCGCGCTGACCGAAGCCTGATCCATGATGATGGCGTCACACTCGGAATGTCCGGTACACTGAGTATTGCCGTTGATTACCGAGCGAAAGACCTGTGTCGACTGATCTCTGGCTACGGAGCGGGAAATCAGGTCCACGCCGCAGTCGGTTCCGTTCAAATCCACGGAAAAATCCGTTTCCGCATGCTGTTTCCCATGAGTCATGATCTTTTCCTTGATGACCACCTTCGCCCGTTCCTTCAAGATGCCGGTGGTTTTGCGAATAGTGGAATCCACGCCCTTAATCTGCATGGTATCCATTTCCATATATCCGCCTTCCTCGATCTCCATGTAAGTCTGCGGATTGATGATGCGAGCCCCGGTTCCTTCCCCCACACCGACGTGTTTTTCCAGGTAAAGCACTTTCGCGTCCTTGCCGATAAAAAATCGATGAATTCCGTTGTGCTTCGACTCTTTTTCTCCGTCCGTATGAACACCGCAGCCGGCCACAACGGTGACATCCGCTCCCTCACCGATGTAAAAATCATTGTAAACCAGATCATCTACGTCACTGTGGGTAATGCAAGCGGGAATAAACACCCGTTCTCCTACCGTTCCCGGTTTGACGATAATGTCGATCCCCGGCTTGTCCGTTTTGGACACGATTTGTATGTTCTCGGTGGAATTTCTGCCCGCACACTGACTGTCCTCTCGAATATTGTATGCTCCTTCCGGCTGACCAAAGACGTCGGAAATGATGGCTAAAAGATCCTTAGTTGTTGCATTCACTGAAATCGACCCCCTCTCCCGTACAGAAGCCGCATCTGACCTGCTCGCCCAAAAGTCCCGGAAGAATCTCTTCCTTCGTCCCTTGAGACGCGACTCGTCCCTCGGCCAAAACCACAATCCGATCCGCCGTATCCAGGATTCGTTCCTGATGGGAAATCACCACGATAGAGCCCTGAATCTCCTGCCGCAGCTTACCAAATACTTCGATCAAATTGCTGAAGCTCCACAGATCGATTCCCGCCTCCGGTTCGTCGAAAATCGTTAAACGAGTCTTTCTGGCCATAATCATGGCGATCTCCACCCGTTTGATCTCTCCGCCGGAAAGACTGGCGTTGACCTCCCGATCAATATAATCCTTGGCGCAGAGACCTACGTCGTGAAGGTAGGAACACAAATGCCCCTCCTCCAGCTTCTCACCGGCGGCCAGCTCAATCAGGTCTCGAACGGTAATCCCTTTAAATCGGACCGGCTGTTGAAACGCAAAGCCGATCCCCAGCTTCGCCCGCTCCGTAATGGACTTCTTCGTGATATCTTCCCCATCCAGCAGCAGACTGCCCTCGGAAATCGGCATGATCCCCGCAATTACCTTGGCCAGTGTGGACTTTCCTCCCCCATTGGGTCCGGTAATGACCACAAACTCGCCGTCGTTAATAGTAAGGGTGACATCCTTTAATATTTCCTTGTCTCCGTTATCTACATCCACGGAAACGTGCTTCAATTCGAGCATGAACCTACCCTCTCTCCCTTGTTTCTATTTTCCTATCTTTTATAAAATGACAGAATTCACATTATAGCCGCTTCATGTCCTACGCGGCTATTATACCATGTCTTTCGATCCATACGCCGTTGGCGAGAGGTAAGACATGGTGAAATAGCCCCTTCACAGCCTATGCGGCTATTATACCATTTGCGAAAGGAAATTTAAACAACTGATTATTTCCCCGCTACTTCTCTGGCAAAGTCAGCCGCTCGCTTCAAATCTTCCGGGTCCGGATGGGACAACGCTTCCTCGAAGTTTCGAAGGGCTCCTTTCAGCTGTTCATTGGACGGGTCGTCTTCCAGCATGCCTTCATAACGAAGCCTAACTTGATTTTCCATCCGTCCTTGGCACAAAAAGATTCCCATCACCCGCACATCCTTCGGCACCGAGGAAATCACCTTCTCCGCAATCCGTTGATGATATTCCGGAGCGCTCCCCATTCCCAGCGTTCCGAACAACGCGATCTGTTTCCCATGGAGCCTTTGCAGAAACTGCTTTACATCCTCTCCACAGTCTCCCTTGTCCACCCAGAAACCGACAAACAACAGTTCCGCCTCCTCAGCCATTGCCACAGCATTCGCATCGTTCATCATCATTAGACAATTTTCTTCTTTTTCCGCCTTCGGGAGTGCATGAAAAATCGCTTGTGCCACCTTGGCAGTATTCCCCGTTGCACTCGTATAAATGACAGCCCTTTTCATTTTCTTCCTCCTTTTCCACGGAAGCCGAAAAAAACGTTATCTTATGTAATAACCCGTTTGAGACCGTTTTAAACAGATCGCCTCATCTTCATCAAAACATGTTCAGCTGAACCGCCTCTAAAGCTCGTTCCCGGCGTTCCGTAACGCGGTCCTCCGGGCCAAGTACCCCGAAAAGCAGCGGTGATTTGGGATCGTGAAGCTCCGCATTCCGACGGATCATCGCGGGATTATAGTTGGCGTAACAATATACACAGCCATGTCCGCAGGTATTGTACGCGCCGATATCCGCACTTTCCACACAGCCGCAATCCTTTCGCTGTCCCGCATCCTTTTTCAGCCCGGACAGGCCCTTTCCGGTCAACCGTTCCAGACGATTTCCGTCGATACAGCTCCCATGGCCGATCCCAAACTCCGTGAGATCCACTTTCTCCGCACAGGTCTGAACTATGATCCCGTAACGCCTTCCGAGCTCGCCAAAAGCTTGTCCGATCCGACGCATCTCTTCCGTTCCCAAAGGTGCTAACTCTAACTCCGCTCGATTTCTTCGTGTTGTTCGATAAGAATCTACAAAGCTGATCACACAAATCGAGACGGCACCCGAAAGCCGAGCCGCCAGCCTTTCAAATTCCCGCACGTGAAATTCAATGGGAAAACGAGGGTTCAACAAAATCGGATCGTAACGCCAGAGCATCCGCTGAGGCGAGGTCCTGCGGGACAGTTCCAGAAAGGTCCGAATTCTCCCCTCCTCATCAGCGCCCAGATTTGGTTCCAAGGAAGTTCCATACGGATTTAAGGTGTATTGGACTTCAAAGGGAATCTGCGAAAGCTCATCGATCCGCATCAGCAACGGCGATGGGTTTTTAGACCAGAATACGATGGCATCCGTCTTACCGTTAGACAGGTCGATACGGCTCACCTGGCGGGGATTCATGGGATTCCGCACCAAAACGAAGCCCTCCTCCAGCCGATTGAGAAACCAATCCATAAAATAGGCCGGAAGATCCGTCCTCCTGCTGGCGCTGATGATCATGTAGTCCTCCTCCTAAAATCCACTCTCCTTAAAGTCCGGCCAGCCCCGCAAACCAGGGTGCCAAAATCACCGTGATGATGCCCGCGGTAATCAAAGCCAAGGAACCCATGGCCTCTTGAATCTCTCCCAGCTCCGCCGCCGCCGAGGTCCCGATGACATGTGACGCGGTTCCCAGAGCCAGCCCCTGAGCCACCGGGTCGGTGATCCGGAACCATTTCCCCAGGAACTTGGACAGCATCGCGCCGGTGGCCCCGGTAAATCCGATGGCCAGCGCCGCCACCGGGGGATAGCCGCCCAACTCTCCGGCCACCTGCATTCCGATGGCGGTGGTAGTGGACTTGGGCAGCATCGACCAGTAGAGCTCCGGTGTCAGACCAAACAAGTGACTCACCAAAAAAATGCAGCCCAAGGATGCTAGCGAGCCTGCCAGCACGCTGATCAGCACCGCGTGCCAATTCGCCGCCAGGACCCGAATCTGTTTGTACAGCGGAATGGCCAGCGACACCGTAGCCGGGCCCAAAATCATGGACAGCATGGAAGCGCTGGTATTGTAAACCTCCGGATCGATTCGCAAGACGAGAAGCAGCAGGATGATAGCGACCGCACTGAATAAAAGACTGTTGTACAGCGGACTCCTCACCCGTCTGCCCAGAGCCGCGAAGCCCCAGTAAATCAACAGGGTCAGCGTCAAGCCGAACAGCGGCGTTTGAGAAAGAATTTCGTTCATTTTCCCGCTCCCTCTTTTTCTCTCGCAGACAGCCGTCGGACGATCTGTGCGGTGTAACCCGTTACCAAAGCGACCACTACGGTGACCACCGTGCACATGATCAGAATGGCCACCAGCTGTTCCGCAATGGCGTCAAACTGATTCATCACGCTCACCAGCGGCTGAACGAACAGAAGCGGCATGATTCCGATCAGGAATTCCCCGGCATCCTCTACCCATTCCAGATGAATTATTTTCAAAAGAAGCAGGAGGAGCAGCAAAATCATCCCATATACACTACCCGGAACCGGGAGTGGAATCAAAACGTGAATCAGCTCTCCTGTAAATGCGACGGCACAAATCAAAGCAAATTGAAACAAATATTTCATCGGTACCTTCCAATCTGGTTTATCAATATGTATAAAAAATCAATTGCGGTAATTCACAGCCCGCAAGCATCAAGGTGATTCCCGTTGCGTGGAATCGGCTAGGGACTCCAGATTTTCTAATGCTTTCATAAAATCTTCGAGCTCTTCCTCTCCGATCGCCGCCCGGATTTGCCTCTGGGCCTCCTTCCATGATAAAAGCCCTTTCTCAACAGAGGTCTTTCCTAAGTCAGTCAGACAGATCAGGCGGTTGCGTTTATCCGTCCCGGGAATTTCGGCGATGAGCCCGCGTGTCTGCAAAGCCCGCAGGTTTCGAATAATGGTGGTTCGATCAAGCTTTGTATATCGGGCAAGCTCGCTTTTGTTGCAGCTCCCCAATGATATGATGTCATTGAGCAGGGAAAATTGGCTGACCGTCAATCCTGACGGCTCCAGTGCCCGGTCATAAAAATTGGTCAGTGCATTGGCAGCCCTGCGAACCTGAATGCAGTAACAGGGCGAAGACCTTGGTTCCGGTTGATTCATGAGTATTCCTCCAAATCGAAATGTTAACTTGCGTTCCGAATTGCCCGTAAAACAGCTTGCCTGACTGTCTCCGACGATTCCCCATTCAAATGAACGCACAGTGCCTGTTTCGCACGCGAACCGCCGATTTCACCCAGTGCCCAAGCGACATACGCTCTAATCATCGCCTCCGGATGGTCAAATGCAAGGATCAAATCGTCGATGAAGCAATCATCCTTTGAATTTCCCATAGCAATTGCGGCGTTTCGGATAAAAAATCGTTTGTCCCCGATATAATTATATAAAATGGGTTTGATGCGGCGCTCATAGTACTCGTCGGTCATATTCAAAATAGCGGGCAGGGTGAAATCGGGAGCAATGTGCCGTATATAGGCATCCTCCGTTTTGACCTCCCTTTGTTTTTTCCCATTGCGGGGGCATACATCCTGGCAAATATCACAGCCGTGTATTTTGCAGCCGATCGAGCGTCTTAACGGCTCCGGGATGTCAGGGGGCGGCACCTCGTCATGCCCCTGTGTCATCCAATTTTGATAAGCAATGCATTTGCGAGGATCGAGACGGAAGGGCTCGTAAAGCGCGCCGGTGGGACAGGCGTCTATACAGGCCCGACAATGAGGCGGACATTTGCATTCCATCGTAGGTTGATCGTACTCCAACGGCGCATCCACCACGAGAGTGTGAAGCACGACATAGGAACCGCTTTCTTCCTCATAGACAAAGTTATTTCTGCCAAAGCTGGCGATACCGGCCTGCGCGGCCGACCATCTGGCCGGAACATGAAAATCCCCCCGTACCCGCAGACCCCTCCGCTCTAAAAAATCCGCCATCAATTGAATGCGAGCATGCGCCAGCGTACCTTCCGGCGGGTCGTAGCAGCGTGCCAGATAAATCTTGCCGATCATCTGACGCAGTCTTTCGGGAAATTTCTTCGTGTAATAGTCCCAGGCCATAACGATGACAGATCTGGCCTCCGGCATCTGCTTGAGGATCGGCGCTGTCAGCTTTTTGACAAATTCACCGTACGGTTCCCCCCGGGAAACAACCTCATCCGCATAACCTGATAAGCTGTCAATCGAAATGATCCCGACTTTTTGATAGCCTAAATCAAGTCCATACTCTTTGATTTCAGAAGATAACATGACCCCTCCTCGTTCCAGCATATCGTGTACATGCACTCGTGTATATACACAGTATATATTTCAAACATTTCGTTGTCAAGGGCCATTTCCGTTTCGTTTTTCTCTTCTCATCGTAAAAAAACACCGAGAATCCGAAATTCCCGGTGTTTTTTTACTCTGTGGTGGAGACGAGGGGATTCGAACCCCTGGTCTCTGCGTTGCGAACGCAGCGCTTTCCCAGCTAAGCTACGCCCCCACAGCGAGATTTATTTTATCACAGAGATTACGGATAGTCAACGGATAAAATAGGATTTGTCCATTTTTTTCAATCGCTTTTATTGATCGGCCCCGCCGAATATCATTTTCTCGTATTCCGAGACCGGCATGGGCTTGGCAAACCAGTAGCCCTGAATCAATCGGCAGCCGATTCCTCTCAGAAAATCCACTTGCTCTTGCTTCTCCACACCTTCACAGACCACCATAATTCCCAGGCGATGACACATTTCCACGCAGGACTCGATTACCACGCGTTCCCGGTCGCTCTGACGCTCACCGAAAAACATCCGGTCCAGCTTGACGATGTCTACCGGCAGCTCCTTGAGAATATTCAGAGAAGAATACTCCGATCCGAAATCGTCCAGGGAAAGCACGAAACCGTATCTCTGAAGCCCGCGCAGCACCGTTTTCAGCCGCTTCATATCAAAATAGGCGACGCTCTCCGTCAATTCCAGCTCCACCAGACCCTTGGGAATATCGTAGTGGCGAATCACGCTTCCGTAACGCTCCACAAAGTCAGGATATTCCAGATGCCGTCTGGAAACGTTGACTGAAATCGGCGGCACCGGTCGATCCTCGTCCAGCCACTGACGGAGCTTGCCGCAGACACTGCAGAAAACGGCGAAATCCAGCTCCGTAATAAATCCGTTCCGTTCAAAAAACGGAACGTACCGGTCCGGCGTATACATCGTCCCATCCGGTTCGATCCAACGCACCAGCGCTTCACCGCCCACCACCGCCTGCCGGAACAGATCGAATCTGGGTTGGATAAAAGGTACGAACTCTCCGTTTTTCAGTGCCGGTCCCATCTTCTGTTCCAGAGTCTTTTCCCATTCCAGCTGCTGTTCCATCTCTTCGGTGTAGAACGCTAAAATAGAATCCTGCGATTGCTTCGCTGACTGACGCGCCCGATTTCCTCGATCGATCAGCGCGTTTAGAGAACGTTCCTTTTTCTGAAAACGGCAGATTCCGCAGCACACTGTGAGAGAATAGTATTCCTGCCTCAGGGGATTCTCCCTGGCAATCCGAGCGGCAATCCTCCTGACCCGCTCTTCCGCCTTTGCCTCATCGGAGGGGCAGAGCAGCAGACAAAAATGGTCGGAATAAGCTCTGGCAAAGATCTCCTTCTCCGCCAATTCATCCGCCAGGATTTCCGCCACCTTCTTCAAGACCTGGTCTCCCGTCTCATACCCGAACACATCATTGACATATTTGAATTTTTCAAGGTCCAGACATACGATCGTACCGCCGTCCGCGTATTCGTTCTGCTCCAAAAGCCATCCGGCATCCTCGTAAAACCGAATCTGATTGGACGCTCCGGTGATCGAATCCACAAAGGCCAGCTTCTTTAGTTCCTCAACTCCCAGATTTCTGTCAGACAAACGAAGTCCTTCCCTGGCCGCAAACCCTCTGCCGTTCACGTTTCCCCTCCTCCGTCAGGCATGCTCCCGCAGATAGCGGAACGCGCACTGAGCATGAATCGCGGCGCCTAAGGGCATGGCCCCTTCGTCGAACACCACCTGCGGATTATGGTTGGGATAACATTCCGTTCCATCCGTAGGCCCGGCAGCAATCAGGAAAAATACGCTGGGAATCTGTTCCGACACATATCCGAAATCGTCGGAAGCGGTCATTTTCGCCTCCCGGTTGCAATAGAATCCATCCTCTCCCAATTCCTCCACGTAATCCATAAACGCCGTGGACAGCGTCGGGTCCGACACGATAGCCGGAACCTTGGATATCCACCGGACCGTGGCCTGTGCCCCAAAGGCTTTGGCCGTATACTCCGCCACCTCCGGAATCCGAGCGGTCAGATACGCTCTTACCTCCCGATCATAAGTGCGCAAAGTCCCGCTGAGCTCCGCCCGTTCGGGAATGATATTGGAGGTGGTCCCCGCTTGGAATTGGCAGACGGTCAGCACCGCCATTTCCGACGGAGCCGTTTCCCTGGCGATCAGTGCCTGTAAGGCCATGTGGATATGAACGCCCACGTTAATGGGATCCACCCCCTTCTGCGGCTGCGCGCCATGACAGCCCTTGCCCGTAATCTCGATGCAAAATCCGTCGCAGGATGCGGACATGACTCCGGGACTGCAGCCCACCATCCCGTGAGGATATTCCGTGAACACATGCATGTCCAGCGCACAGTCCGGCCTGGGATTTTCCAGAACTCCCGCCTCGATCATCTTGATGGCGCCGTCAAAGGTTTCCTCCCCCGGCTGGAACATCAGCTTTACCGTCCCCGGGAATTCTCCCTCCTTTTCCTTGAGCATCTGAGCCGCGCAGAGCATCATGGCCATGTGCAGATCGTGCCCGCAGGCGTGGCCGGTACCGGCGGGAGCCGCAAAAGGCAGTCCGCTGTTTTCGCAGATGGGCAGCGCGTCCATATCCGTTCGCAGAAGAATCACCTTTCCGGGCCGCTTTCCGCCGATTTCCGCGGTGATTCCCGACGGGCAGATTTCCTTCCACGGAATCTCCATTTCCGTCAATCGTTTCTCAATATACTCTTTGGTTATCGGCAGATCGTTTCCCAGCTCCGGGTGCTGGTGAAGATACCGCCGATCCTCTATCATCCTGTCGCTGAGTTCTCTTGCCCGCTGTAAAAAATGATTCATACTGATTGCTTACGCCTCCCTGCTTGTCCACATATGGTGAAGCCGCCTTATCGGCAACCCGCTTTGATCGCAGTCTTTATTTTCCTTTCCTATTATAATTGCTTTCCCTGTGAAATGCAATGGCGTTCCCGTTCCAGCCATTTCTCCAGATTCTCCACGGTCTGCCGGTTTAAATAGTGTTCCACTCGTTCCACCTGCTCCAGTTCATCGGCGGTACCGTTTAACAGACAGAAAAACTGGTGGAGCACCTCGTGACGGTAAAGCAGATAGCTTCCGGCTTCCCAGCCCTTTTCCGTGGGGTAAATCACCCCGTAACGTTCGTATTCCACGTAACCTTCCTTTTTCAGCTGTTCCGCGATTTTGGTGGTTGAGGACGGCCGCACATTCAGCCGCTGGGAAAGCTGTCCTACCCTTACAAAGCCCCCCGGGCCGCAGCTCCTGCAGATCATTTCCAGGTAATCCTCCATCGTGGGTGTCAGCGCCTTGTGCTCCTGCTGGTCATAGCCCTTAATCGTTCTAAACTCCCCCAAGTTTCCCTCCCCCGCCTCCAAGCTCCGGCCCCTGTCACGGCCGCCGTCCTGCCGGATTTTATCTTCTCTCATTTCCGGCGTGTCATAAAACTCTATGAAAAATCACCGGAATTTATGAATGAAATAAAAAGGATATGGAACGCCGCAAAAGTTCCGCTTTGCCGCGTTCCATATCCAAGTTATGAGGAGAAAAAACGTAAGTGGATTACGAATTGGGAGATCGCACGGGGGGTCTGCCCTCCTGCGGCTCCGGAATCCGGTAATCGTCCAGATCCGAAAAAGGATAAAAGGTCTTAGGCAGCTTTTCATAACCCAGATTTTCCAGCCGTGAGGCCGCCGCTCCCGGAGTATCCGTCTCGCAAATTTTAGCCGCAATGGGGGCAAACGCCGCACGGAAGGAGGTACAGGCCTTCACCACCACCAATTGATAGAACGAGGGCTCGATTCCGAAGTGGCGATATAACTGAGGATCTCCGTTTCCTGCCACATTTTGACAGACCATGATATCGATGGCCCCTACCGAGAGTACCGCCGCTCTGCCCACGTTGTTCACCAGTCCCTGTCCCGCCGGTCCTTCCTGCATGAAGATTCCATCGTGCAGTGATTTCACTTCAGCCTTCACCCGCACCGGCCTCGCGTGTTTCGGATCCTTTTTCCCTCCGATCACGAATTCCGCCACCGCGCCTACGCCCAGCTCGTGTGCTTGATCCGCGGCCTCGCGGTCATCCAGGACACAGGCCGCCTTCACAGGCACGTTTCGTTCCAGAATCCTGGCCACCACCGCCGGGCTGTCCCCGGCCGCCCCCGCGTTGGTGGAATCGGCGGAATCCACCAGAACCACCGGCTTTCCGCAGTCATTTTCCAGAGCCAAGTCGATCACCTGATCGATGGTATAAAGCTGGGGACGAAACTCCTTTCTCAGGCTCCAAAGGCGCTGGGCCAGCTCTCGGGCATACTTCTTCGCCACCTCCACGTCAAACGCGGTCGCCACCACCGAAGTCCCCCCCTCCGTCACATCCAGCCAAGGCTGCATTTGAAAGATGGAGAAATCCAGCAGCCGGCCTTCCTCTTCCACCAGTGATTTTCCATACTGAATCAACTCCGCGAAGGGACCGCTCAAGGTATGATACCCGCTGGCCGGAACGATCATGGGAATCACCGTTCTCACCATGCGAGGCTTGGGGCCTCCGGTCAGAGCCTGCATCCCCAGTCTGGCCGCCCGGTACCCGGTTTCCATGTAATCCGCGTGAGGATAGGTTTGATAGCCGCAGACAAAATCCGCGTTTTGCACACAGCGTGCCGTAACGTTGGCATGCATATCACAGGACGCCGCGATGATCGCTTCCGGACCTGCCAGCGCCCGAATCCGCTCCAGGATCACCCCGCAGGCGTCATCCGCCTGTTCCGATTGGGTCGCTCCGTGAAGGGATACGAATACCCCATCCACCGGCAGGACCTGAGAAAGCATCTCTTCCGTGACCTCCAGAAACTCGTCGAAGACCTCTCCTGCTATAATTCCCCCGCTTTGAGACACCATGGAATACAGCGGCACGATCTCCCCGCCCGCTTCCCGGATGGCCTGAAACATTCCATGAACAGCGCAGGGCTTCTTTCCCAGCACTTCAAGCATTTCCTCTCCCTTGGCTATCCCTCCGAGAACGAAGCTCTCTCGGCTGGCCAGCACTGGATTGAACGCGTTCGTCTCCTGTCTGAATTCACACACCGCTATTTTCAATGGTCCGTCCCTCCCTTTTCTTCACTGAGCATGGCAAAGAGAGGCTCCAAGGTGGAATATAAGGTCAGGAAGGCTGCGTACGGCTTAGCGTACGCCTCTCGAGTATCTCTACATGGCTCAAATCTTTTGGCAACCGTAATATGTTCCCGTGCCTCGTCGAAGCTGCGGCACAGTCCCATCCCCACAAACGCACAATACGCCGTTCCAATCGCTCCCGCGTGGCTGGCCCCGGAGGGCACTTCCACCGGAACCTGCAGCACATCCGCCATCATCTGCATCCACGGATCGCTCTTGGCGCCTCCGCCCACCACGCGGATTTCTTTCAACTCCGCTCCGCTCTTCTGTCGAAGGGTTTCCAATTTCCACCTCATGGTGTAACAGATACTTTCCAGCACCGCCCGAACGAAATGACGCCGGTCATGAACCGCCGACAGGTTCAGGAAGGCCGCTTTCGCCAGCTCCGACAGCGGCGGCCGTTCTCCGTGAAGCCAAGGGGCCGCCAGAAGCCCCTCCGATCCCGGCAAAATCTCCCCGATTTCCCGGTTGATCCGATCGTATATCTCGCCGCCCAGCTCCTCCTTCTCCCGGTGATAAAACTGCTCGATGGCCCAATCAAAGGTCATGCAAACCGACTGAACCGCGTAAATTTCCAAATCCTCCTTGCTCCGAAACGGCGACACCAATTCCGGCGCACTTCCGCTCCCCAAAGGTACCGAAGCCCCCAGCCACCCTGAGGAACCCAAATAAATATGAGTGTTTCCTCGTTTGGAGCAGCCCGAGCCAATGGCGATGGCCGGAATATCCCCACAGCCTCCGAACACCCTGGTTCCTTCGTTCAGCCCCATTTCAACCGCCGCCGCTTTGCTCAGACCGCCGATCACCTCGGTGGACAGCACCATTTCGGGAAACAGACTCTTGTCGATCCCCGCGGCCCCCAAAAACGCGTCATACTTAGCTTGCTGTCCCGGATCCTTGCTGAGGATGAAATGATTGGTCAAATCCACACACTTGCGGCCGGTCGCCTTCCATTTCAAATAGGAATTGACCTCCAGAAAACAATCCGTTTCAGCGTACAGCTCGGGACGTTCCTCCCGATACCACAAGAGCTTTGCCCAGTAATCCTTGTCACAGTATTCGTCCGTTCCCAAGGCTTCGTTGAGCGCGGCCGCCTGCTTTCCCGCTCTTCCGTCCAGCCAGATTATATTGTAGTGAAGCACCTTGCCCCGACGATCCAGGGGGATGATCCCCTTCCACTGAGTACAGAACACGATGCCGGAGATACGGTCCGGCGGCAGATGCTTTGCCGAAAGCACCCGTTTGGTCACCGTGACCACTGCTTTCCAATAGTCCTCCGGGTCCTGCTCCGCATAGCCGGGCGCCGGAACGGACAGCTGATAGCCCGCCGTCTCCGTGGCAAAGACCCTGCATTCCAGATCCACCAGCGAAATCTTTACTCCGCTGGTCCCCACGTCATAGGCGGCAATATATGTATTGGTCATTCCCCTCACCCCTTGCCCAATTGATCGGCCTTGTGACAGCGCACGTAATGCCCCTCGCAAATTTTCGTTTTCCCCGGCACCTCCCGCACGCAGACGTCATCCGCATAGACGCAGCGTGTGTGAAACAGACATCCGCTGGGTGGTGCAGCCGGGTCCGGCGTGTCGCCTACCTTTAGGTCCAGATGGAAGCCCACGTCCTCCACCCCTTTCTTGATACTGGGCGCCGATTTTAAAAGCACCTGCGTGTAGGGATGCTTGGCGTTATAATAGATTTCTTTGGTTGGCGCCTCCTCCAGGATCTTTCCCGCGTACATGATCATGATGTAGTCCGCGATCTGACGAACCACCGCCAGGTCGTGCGCCACGAAGAGCATGGAAAGATGAAACTCCTCTTTGAGATCCATCAGCAGATTCAGCACCTGAGCCTGCAAGGAAACATCCAAAGCGGAAATCGGTTCATCCGCCAAAATCAGCTCCGGTCTCTTAACCAGTGCTCTGGCGATGATCACCCGCTGGCGCTGTCCTCCCGACAACTGATCGGGATAACGGAATCGAAACTCCGGGTCCAGTCCCACCTTGTTCAGGGTTTCCACGATGACCGTTTCCCGTTCGCGCTTATCACTCATTCCGCTGAGGATCAGCGGCTCCTCCATGGATTTCATAATGGTAAACCGAGGGTGGAGGGAGGCCAATGAATCTTGAAAGATCATCTGCATTTTAAATCGGGCGTCACTTCTTTCCGAGCCTCTCAGCTTGCTCCATTCCTTTTCCCGAAACAGAACGTTTCCCGACGTAGCCGGTTCCAGTCCGATGATCGTCCGCAGAAGAACGGATTTTCCGCAGCCCGACTCGCCCACCAAGGCCAGCGTTTCCCCCTCACGGATCTGCAGATCCACGCCGTCCACCACGTACTTCGTGGCAACCTGCTTATTGAAGAACCCTTTGCGGATGGGATAATGCTTTTTTAAATCCACTAATTCCAGAATCGCTTCGCTCATATCCGTCACCCTCATTCTATTTTCGTGTCCTGACTCGTGCAGTAGTCCATCAGCGGATAATGGCAGGCAACCTGCCGGCCATCGGGAAGCTCCGTCAGCTGGGGCTGTTCCCGGCGGCATTTCTCCTGGGCCCATTCACAGCGGGGCGCGAACGCGCAGCCCTCCGGCGGATGAGCCATATCCGGCGGAAATCCCGGAATCGATTGCAGCCGTTGGGTTTTCCGCTCTTCCAAAAGAGGAACGGAGCGAATCAAGCCCACCGTATAGGGATGCCTGGGATACAGCAGCAGCTGTTTCTTCGGAGAAAACTCCACGCACCGCCCAGCGTACATGACGAAAATATCATCGGAAAACTGAGAGACCACGCCGAAGTCATGGGTGATGATGATCACCGAATTTCCCACCCGCTTTTTCACTTCCATCAACGATTCGATGATCTCCGCCTGGATGGTGATCCCCAAGCTGGTGGTCGGTTCGTCCGCGATGAGCAGATCCGGATTAAAGATCATGGACATCGCGATAAAAATTCTCTGACGAAAGCCCGCTGAAAATTCGCAGGGGTACCGTTTCAGGATTTCTTCGTAATTGGAGATCCCCACCAGTCGAAGCACCTCAATCACCCGTTGACGGATTTCCTCCCGTCCGGCCTTCTTGTGAACCTGATAGGCCTGCGTCAGCTGCTCACCGATGGTCATATAGGGGTTGAAGGAGGTGGTGGGATCCTGAAAAATCAGGGAAATCTGTGCGCCCCGGATGGTCCGCATCTCCTTTTCCCCTAATTTGAGAAGATCCTTGCCGTGGAACAGGATCTCCCCGCCTTCGATCTCTCCGGGTTTGTCGACGATGCGCATAATGGACCGGGAGGTCACGCTTTTTCCCGAACCGGATTCTCCGATGATTCCCAAAACCCGGCCTTTTTTCAAGGTGAAATTCACACCATCCACGGCCTTTACCGTAATTCCGCTGCTCAAGTGGAAATAAGTGCGTAAATTCTTCACTTGAAGGAGGACTTCCTCGTCGATGTTCTTTTTCGCAAGTTCCATAGTGCCGTCCTCCTCTCTCATTTCCGCAGTTTGGGATCCAGACGCATCTGCAGCGTGTCACCCACCAGATTCAGTCCAATTACGATGATCAGAATGAAAATTCCCGGAAGCGCCGTAATCCACCAGGAGGTAGCGATGTAATTCCGCCCATCCGCCATGATGTTTCCTAATGAAATGTCCGGCGACTGAATTCCGATCTGCATAAAGCTGAGAAGGCTTTCCGTGATCACCGCGGCGGCAATATCCATAGGCACCACCGGGATAATGGACGGAAGCAGATTGCGGCTCAGGTATTTTCCGGCGATTCGCAGCCTTCCGGCCCCCATGATCTTCGCTGCCGCGATGTAGTCCATCTCTTTTTCCAGCATGACGTTGGAGCGCACCACTCTGGCATAAGCCGGCCAGGAGGCCAGGATCAGCACCGCGATACAGGAAATTCTAGTCGGCGCGACCATGGTCAAAATGTTGATCGCCAGCACCACGAAGGGGAAGCCCATCTGAATGTCCGTGACCCGCATGAGCAGACTGTCCAGGGGGCCCGGATGCGCCAGCCCGGAAATCAAACCGATGACGGAGCCCAGAATCACCGCGCTCCCTACCGCCAGAATGCTGATGATCATCGAGGTTTGGATT
>CAUHLX010000021.1 GCA_959606705.1 uncultured Bacillota bacterium
ACCTGTCGGAGATCCGCCCTACGGTTCTGCTGGCGGTACCTATGCTTTTTGAAAACTTCTATAAAAAGATCTGGGGGCAAGCGAAAAAAAGCGGACTGGATCAAAAGATGCGGATGGTGCTGAAGCTCAACCGTTTTACGAAAAAGGCAGGATTGGATCTGGTTCCCAGACTGCTTTCACAGGTAACGGATCTTTTCGGAGGCCGGATGCGATTGATGATCTGCGGCGGGGCCGCGATCGATCCCACGGTGATCGAGGGAATTCGGGAGTTTGGCATTACGGCGCTTCAGGGCTATGGACTGACGGAGTGCGGCCCGATTGCGGCTCTGAATCCGGATTTGGACGGAAAGGCCTCGGCTGCCGGACGGAGTATCCCGGATGTGGCGCTGCGCATCGACGAACCGGATTCGGAAGGAATCGGAGAGATCTGCGTTCGGGGAAAAAACGTGATGCTGGGCTATTACCGGAATCAGGAGGCGACGGCAGAGGTCCTGCGGGACGGATGGTTTCACACGGGTGACCTGGGCCGGATGGACGCGGATGGTTTTGTTCACATAACCGGGCGAAAAAAGAATGTGATCATCACGAAAAACGGCAAGAATGTTTTTCCGGAAGAAATCGAATACTATTTGGGTAAAATTCCTTATGTGGAGGAAAGCCTGGTTTACGGCAAGGCTTCGGAAGGCGCCGGCGGCGACGTATTGATTTTCGCGGTCATTAAGCCGGACGAGGATGCGGTGAAGGAGGTGCTGGGCCAAGAGTATGCGGACGAACAGGTCGAAGGGCTGCTGTGGAGGGAGATTGATGGGATCAATGAAGCACTGCCATTTTTTAAGAGGATCAAAAAGATCAGCGTGAGAAAAGAGCCCTTTGAGAAAACCACGGCGCAGAAGATCAAGCGGTTTGTGGACGTGAACAAGGAGTAGACAGGGAGGAGCGGTATCATGAGTAAAGAAATGAAAGAGAAGGAATCGCTGAAGGAGCAGGCGGAAGTGACGGAAAGCTGGGATGCGGAGACGGAGGCACCTCCGGAAGAATATTGGAAGGGAAAGGAATACTCTTTTTTCCAGCATCGTAAATGCGAATTTTTTCCCTGCCATGAGACGAAGGATCCTGACAATTTCAACTGTCTCTTTTGCTATTGTCCACTGTATGCGCTGGGCGACCGCTGCGGCGGCAACTTCCGCTGGACGGAAGACAATGTGAAAGATTGCAGCCAGTGTCTGGTACCTCACAAGCGAAACAATTTCGGTTACATCATGAAAAAGTATGGCGAGATCATCGAGGTGGCTCGGAGCAATCACCGGACGGAGGAGCAGCAGGAAAAATCCTGACCTGTGGGGAAGCTTGATCAAAGGAAAAGAACAAACCCCTTGGGTTTCCGAATAACAGACGGGGGAATCCCCGCCAAGTCGTTGTAAGAACGGCTCGGCGGGGATTTTCATGCCGAATAAAATCCGAATAGGCCCCCAGGGACGAAAGGAATTGGGGACCCAAGACCTGTTTTAGACGTCAGGATCGCAGCTGCCAATCGGCGGTCAGGCCAACAGAAAGCCCGCAGCCGCAAAGGCCGCCGCGCTGATCAGCATGCTGATGATGCCATAGGGCAGCTGAGTGAGAGCGTGCTCCTGGTTGTCGATTTTCGTAATGGCCGAGGTAAACACCGTCACGTCCGTGTAGAAGCAAACGTGGGCCCCGAAGGCTGCGCCGGACACGATGGCGGCTAGGATCAGGGGTATGCTGGCGCCCATCGCTCCGGCCAGGGGAATGACGATGGCTGTGATGCCTACCGTTCCGCCCCAGTTGCTGCCGGTGGTGAAGGTCAGAATGACACAGGCCAGGAAGGTGATGATGGGCAGGACCGAAACGCTCATGAACGGCTGAACCAGGGAGATCACATATTCCGGGAGTCCGATATCGGTGATGGCTTCCTTCAGCATATAAGCCATAAAGACGATGACGGTCATAGAGGTCATGCTCTCAATGCCCTTCATGCAAGCGTCCATCATGCTTTTCCAGCTGACCACCCGCAGGATCAGATAGAGGGGAACCATAATTCCGATGGTGACGATGACGGCTTTCAGCGCATCCAGAGTGACCAGAGCCACCAGAATGAGCACTAGTACCGGAACCAGGAAGCAGACGGAGCCTCTGAGAAACTCGCTTCGATTCAAGGGACCCTCGTCTTCCTCCGCGCGGGAATTTATGGCCAGGCTCTCGTCTCCGTACAGCCGGCCGGTCTCTGCGGCTCGCCGGTAGGCGGTCTTCATGGCGCCCAGCGGCCGGATCACGCCGCAGGCCGCCAGCAGAGAAACCAGCAAGGAGGCCCAGCCGTAGAACATGAAGGGAATGGCCTGAATATAAGTGTTCATGACCGGGCCCAGTCCGGTCACCTCAGAGTAACCCGAAAACAAGGATTGATAAAAGATGGCCCAGGTCCCGAAGGGGATCAGGATACAGAGAGGGGACGCCGTGGAATCGGCGATGTAGCTGAGCATGGCTCTGGGTATTTTCTGTTTATCGTATAGTTTGGTCATCATACCGCGGATTACAATACTGGTAAAATCATCAAAAAATACAATGAGACCCGCGACCCAGGAGAGGATTGTCGTCTGCTTCGGGGTCCTGGCCAGCTTCTCCATCACGTGGAGAAATGCCCGCTCCCCCTTCGAGACGGAGATCAGCTGAATAAAGCAGCCGAACAGGGCGGTGAATACCACGATCCAGATGGTGTTCTCATCCGTTCCCACCCGATAGATCAGATCGATCAGAGGATTGAGAAACCCAAGTCCGTATCGTAGAACATAACACAAAAGTACGCCGATCAGAAGTGAAGAGGTCGTTTTTTTCGAGGTAATGGCCACCACAATGATCACAATGGGGGGCAGCAAAGTCAGAATGCCTAAGTCCATGCTCATCTTCCTTTCAACTTCGGCGGTTCCGGTGAGATGAGTCGAAGAGACTGGCCCATCTCACCGAAGCGCCGCGACGGTGTGTTCGCGTAAGTTTTGCTTTACATACGTTTCCCCATACGGTTTAAAATATGAATCCGGCAGCCAGGTAAAGGACGGCGGTCACGGCGCCGCCCAGCAGACAGAGCGGAAGCTGTGCAACTGCATGTTCCATGTTGTCAATTTTTGTCATGCCCGAGGTGAACACGGTCACATCGCAGTAAAAACAGGCGTGGGCGCCGAAGGCCGCTCCGGAAACCACGGCGGACAGGACCATGAACATATTGCCGCCGATGGCGTCACAGAGGGGAATCACCACGGCCGCTACGGGCAGGCCGGAACCCCAGTTGGTTCCCGATACGAAAGCCAGGAAGGCACAGATCAGGAAGGTGAGTACCGGCAGGATCATCGGGTTCATGAACGGTTCCGCTACGGAGGTCACGTATTCGGGAAGTCCGATGCTGATCAGAGAATCCCGCACCATATAGGCGGCGAAGACGATGAGAACCATGGGCATCATGTCGCCGACGCCGGCCATGCAGGCGCTCATCAGTTCCTTCCAGCCGGCCAGCCTCATAGCCAGGAACAGCACCAGGGCCACCGCGATGGATACCAGCGAACCGATGATTACGTCGCCGTTGGTGAGGACGATCACGATAAAGGTGAGCAGCGGAATGAACAGGCCCAGGATGAGGCGGGTCATTTTGCTCTTGTCAAAGGCTTCTTCGTCAGTATCCTCTGCGTTGAGGGCCTTCGTTGCTTCGGAGTACAATTCGCCGGTCTGTTCCGCACGAATAACCGCGGTCTTCATGGCGCCCATGGGTTTGATCACACCTAGGGCAAAGAGCAGAGCGATGATCACGGCGACCCAGCCGTAGAAGATGAAGGGAACGGTCTTGGCGTAGACGCTCATACCACTGCCGTAGGCCGTGATCTCGTCATAGCCGTTAAACACGGAGGCGTAGAAGATGCCCCAAGTGCCAATGGGGATCAAGGCATTCAGCGGAGAGGCCGTAGCGTCGGTGATATAGCTCAGTTGGGTTCTGGGAATGCTATTTTTGTCGTAGAGTCTGGTGAGCGTGCCGCGAACGGCAATGTTGGTAAAGTCATCGATGAATACCACAACACCGATGAGCCAGGTGAGCAGAAGAGTCCGCTTTTTGGTGGTAGCGTATTTCTGCAGCAGTTCCGCCAGTGCCCTGGTGGCGCCGGTCCGAGACCAGATTCCCAGCAGGCAGCCGAAGAGGGTGACAAACAGCACATACCATGCCGTATCCCCGTCACCGGCCACCGCGTACATCAGATCGATGAGCCCGGTGAGAAAGCCGGTCTTATATTGCAGGATACAGCAGACGATGGCGCCGATCAGCAGGGACGAGGTGGTGCTCCTGCTTTTGATGGCAACGATCAGAATAACCAGAGGTGGGAGAAGTGTTAAGATACCGTATTCCATTTTTCCGCCCTTCCTTTTCTGTACTATTTCGCGTCGGAGCGCTTGGCGACCTGCTGTGTGAAACAGTGGATGGAACCGCCGTTCAGGGCGATCTCATGCGCGTTCACAGGCCGGATCACATAGCGTCCGTCCGCGATTTCCGTGATGCGGCGAATCGCTTCCTCGTCGGTCTCTAGGCCGTAAATGGGGAAGATGATGCTTCCGTTGGTGATCAGGAAATTGGCATAGCTGGGAACGGCCAGATCGCCTTCCTTTCTCCACTTTCCGTCGGGCTCCAAGCCGACGCCCTGGGAGACCAGAACATTCTCAGCCTCCGCCTTGGTGATGGGGAAGGGCTTGCAGGCCGTCAGCTTATGGACTTTCAGAGGACGTCCCTTGGCGTCGGTGGAGCTGCACAGGGTTTCGTAGCACTCCTTGAAGATTTCATAATACTCATTGGAGGTGTCTTCGGTATAGCAGGTCACTACCTCCGCCGGTCCGATGAACGCGCAGATGTCGTCCACGTGGCCGTCGGTTTCTCCTTCGCCCAGATCCACGCCCCGTTTCAGCCAGATCACCTTTTCAAAGCCCAGATAATTCTTCAGGGTTTCCTCAATTCCTTGGCGATCCAGGTGAGGATTGCGGTTTTCATTGAGCAGACAGCTTTCGGTGGTGATGACCGTTCCCTCCCCGTCACAGGTAATGGAGCCGCCTTCCAGGATGAACGGCGCCCGATAGCGATCCAGGCCGGTGATCTGCAGCATCTTGCGGGCCGCCAGATCGTCGTTGGCCCAGCAGATGGTTGCGCCGTGCAGTTCACCTCCCCAGGCATTGAACTTGAAGTCGACACCGCGAACCTCGCCGGTCCGACGGTTTTTCACCGTGATAGCGCCGCTGTCCCGAGGCCAGCAGTTGTCCAGAGTCATCTCATAGATGGAGACGTCGACGCCGGAAAAGATGTACTCCACCTCCATGTAGAGGTCCTGGGGAACGGCGATATTGACCTTGGTTCCCGAGTCCAGAATCGCCTTGGCCAGTTGAACCTGCGTGCTGCGGATCGCGTATCCCCCGCTGTGCCAGTGGGAGTAAAGGCCGCCCACCATCAGCCATACCGCTTCCTGTTCTTCGTATTCGGCCGGCATGACAAAGCCGTCCTCGTAGGGGAATGTTTTCAATAATCTCGATGACATTTGGTGCCTCCTTTTCTCTATCTATGGGTGTATTCCGTGCCGAACCGCTCTCTCATGGTCTTGATTTTTTCCTTCGCTTTCGCTTCCTCTTCAGTGAAGGGCGCCGCGGCGAAATCGGGGGACAGAGGGCCCATCAGATAGGCCATCAGACCTCTCTGCGTATGCAGTCTGTTTTCAGCCTGCCGCCAGAGGAGAGAACCGGAAAAATCCATGGCGTAGTCCGTCATTTCCTTGCCTCGAAGAGCGGGCAGGTAGTGCATGGTCATGGCATTGGGACAGAGGGAGAGCAGCTCCTGCGTTACCTGAAAGCCTTTGCTGATGAAATCTCTCTCATAGATTTCAAAGTCACTCTTGCTCTCGGTGCCCTCATAGCAGAAACAGCCGGTGTAGATATAGTCCGCATGAGCCGCCGCTTCCTTCGGGTCGTCGGTGGTCAGGATTCGTCCGCCGCCTTCCTCGCAAGCCTGTCTGCGGCCTTCCGTATTCTTCTGAATCATCCATTCCGGATTGCTGTCATGGGTACCGCCCAGTTCATAGCCCTCGGGGCTGGCCAGTACCACCGTGGCGCCAAATCGGGGCAGCAGCTTCGCCAAGTCGTTGGCGGAGGTTTCCCGCACCCCGGTAGAGCCGATGAAGGTCAAGGTGATGTCCTTGAGCTCCTTGCCCTCCGGCAGATTTTCCAGAATCGTTACCAAATCACACAGGGTTTGGGTGGGATGACGAGTGTGGTCCATTCCGTTGAAGAAGGGGACGGAGCAGTGCGCCGCAAATTCCTCCATCTCCAAGGTCGGACGCCATCTCATGGCGACACCGTCCACCATGCTTGAGACTACGATGGCCGTATCCCCGATGGTCTCCCGTTTGCCCAAATGCAGTTCGCCTTCCTCACCGCCGGTCAGGTAGAGGGCGTGGGCTCCCAGCTGAGTGGCGGCGACCTCAAAGGAGATTCTGGTTCGGGTGGAGTTGCCGTTAAAAATCATTCCCAGGGACTGTTCCTTCAAAAGCTTCGGGCATTTGCCCGCCTTGGCATCCTTTTTCAGCTGTATGATCAGCTCCGCCATGGCCAGCAGCTCATCCGTGGAATAATCCCAGCAATCCATAAAGTGTTTCAAATTTTTCATATCCTCTTCTCGCTTTCCTGGTTTTTCTACAAAGGGTTTTGCGGATCCGCTTATACTTTTATCATAGAGGATTCGAGAATTTTCACAATTCCCAGCACGGATAATTCTTTTTCTACTAAAAATTGAGTAGTCAGGTAACCAATTCGGGTAAACGAGTCAAACGATCTAAGCTGTTTTTGTGATATAATGATCGCATCGATCCGTGTCGGCGTTGCCGAGGGGAAGCGATCATTGAATCATGCATTGAAGCGATCGAATCATGATATAATGATCGCAGCGATCCTTGGCGGCGCGGCCTTTTTGCCCCAAGAGCCGTAAGGAGGCGAGCATTGAATCATGTCTTTGATATCTCAGGGACATGATAGAATGATGAAGATAACTCACTTCACCCTATCTTAAGGAGAAAGAGCATGCGATTCAAGCAGCACATCGGAAAAAACGACTGGTATCTTTTAGAGGATTTAAACCTATCGATCTACGATACCCCGGCCAATCAACTGTTGCCCTCTCTGCTGACGGAGTTTAAGCCGCTGATCGATTATTCTCACTCTCTCAGCTATTTGATTCGTTATGAGAACGGAACGCAGACCAGTTTTCAGTACGAGAGCCCCGATATCCCGCAGCCGTACCTTAGGCTGTATGTGGAAAAGTTTATTATGATCGATTACATCAACTGGTATACCCGCAGCGCCGAGAAGACTGTGTTCAGGGAATCCGACATCGTGCCGGATACGGTACGCCTCAACTCCAGCTTCATGGAAAAGTGGATGATGCCCATCGGCCTTTACCATGGGGCAGGGATGATCGTTTCACGGAACGGCATCAAATATGCCGGAATTTTTCTCTACCGCGGGGAGGATGAGCCGGATTTTTCCGATCGGGATATCGAGATCCTAGAAGTGGTGAACGAAAGGCTCTGCCGCAAGTTTTACGAATCCTATCCTCATGGCCTCTTTGGGGACGCGATCGAGGGGAATGGAGGAAACATTCTCTCCTTCGACGCCCAGCTCACCGACCGGGAGCGGGAGATCATCACCTGTATTGACGCCGGCGCGCTTCGAGCCAGCTTAGCCAGCCAGCTGCACATCACGGAAAACACGCTGAACAAGCATCTGGCAAACATCTATCGGAAGCTGAATATCAACACCTTCGAACAGCTGATTCAGATGCTGAAGGCAAAATAAAAATCATATTCTGCAAATAAAAGCAGACCACAGCACCAGAAAATTCATGGTGCTGTGGTCTGTTTCATCTCATGCGGAGCTTCTGATTCACGGATGGTTACCGTTTGAGGCCTTTCCGGAAGGCATTTTCCGATAGAGGCTGTGGTGGGGGAGGCCGCCGCGGCGGCGGCAAATCAAATTTCGGGGACCTCCGGCGGGCTCGCCGCCGGAACGCCGTCCGGCTGGCCGGCTTCGGGCAAGTTGTCCGGCGAATCGGACGCGGGAGCTTCCTCCAGTTCCTTCCCCAGCGGAGGCAGAGGCAAACCCATGTGGTGACGGGCGGAATTGATCAGAAACAGCTGGTAATCACCGAGATTGGAAATGAGAAAGCCCTGATCCGGATCGTAGAGATCCAGAGCCTCATAATAGGGCATGGCATCGATGAAGCCCGCCAGCAGATTGGCGATCGACTCAAGCGCTTCCTCCTGGCCATATTCGTCGCTGTCGTATGCGTATTGTTTCAAACAATCTTCCAGACCTTCAAATCCGAGAATTCTGGCGATCTGATCGAAACGTTGACGGGTCAGTTCGCTATCAGGCTGATAGGAACGCTGAAGTGCCACATCCAGCTGGCCCGAACGCTGGAGCAATTTGCCGGCACAGTAGTCCATGTAACCTAGATAGTTCATAATACTCTTTTTTGAATAAGGGTCCTGAGTGTAGAGCATTTCATCATAGGAGGGCAGCCCCTGATAGGCCGCGTATCGATCGAACTGCTGCTCGCAGATCAGCAGCTCCCAATCCGAATCGGCGGGGAGAGAGGTCTGAAGGGCCAACTGTTGAAAATCCGTAAAGCCTAAGGTGCGAGCACATTGGTCGGCTCCCTGGGAAAGCATCTCTTGCGTCAGGTTCACGTCCGATAAGGCCGAATATTGATAGACATCCATGTCGTAATTGTGGTAGACATCGTACGGATCGTATGGTTCCGGCGAGCCGGAGGAACCCAGATTGGAAATGAAAAAAGCCAGAATGAGGACGCCCACTATGGCAGCGGTGATTAAAATTGACTTGGACTGACCGGAGGAAACCGATCGGCCGGTTTCCTTTTCGATCACGCCTTTCAATTTGGAGCTGGTGGAATCCACAAACTCCGAAACTGAGAAAATGGCAGCTTCCGCCTTCGATTGATCATCCTCCGGCAGGTCCCGTTCGAAGGATTCTTCCTCCTCTTCGGAGCGATCCGCAGGGGGGGCCTCGGGTACGTCTGAGTACAACGGTTCGGATTTGGAAAGGATGGCTTCCGGTTCGCCGGATAGAGGTTGAGAATCGGAAGAGGAGGCTTTCGCTTCCGAAGGAGAGAGCTTCCCTGCCGCCAGCTCCACTTGACTGGCCAGGTCCCCCATCCGTTTTTTCAAGTCCTTAACCCGGAAGGCCGGTGAACCGGCACGTTTGGGAGGGGATGTCCGCCTTCTTCCGGTCGATTCGTTGAATCTGAATAATCTAATGTCGCGCTGATGATCCCAGGCGACGTAAAAGGCGAAAGCGTAAAAGGCGAGACACAAAAGGAGCACCAGAAGAAGGGCCAGCCTCAATGGCGAAGTCACGCTCATCATATGGATCAGAAAAGGAATGGTAAAGGCCACTGCGGAAAGAAAGACCGCGCGGGGACCCTTCCATTTTCGTTTGGTCACCTGGTAGATGATCAGGCTGAGCACTGCGGAAAACAACACGGAACAAAAGTAGTATGTCAAATAGTAAAAAGTCATGACCGCCCCCCTATTCATTTCAATCAGAAGCCTTTCTTTCCTTATATTGTACTACCTTTCCGGCGAAACGCTACTGATTTTCACGTTACATAGCTTCTTTTTTGTGATAAGATGGACTCAACCAATGGTTGATTTTCATAAAATCGACAGACTCAAAGGATAGTTGATTGCAAAATACCCGGCCTCGCGGCTATGCTTATGTTGCGTCTAGAGTTCGTCAGTCGGACCTCGAGCAGATCAAACCAGGTGAGGAATTGGTGACTGCTTGGGCGAGGGAATATGAAGTCGCGAGGAAGGGGTTGAAGAAATGTGCGATCATCAAAAGAAAACAGAAAAGGGGAATGAAACGGAAATGCAAACAGAACGGGAAAAAGAGATCAACCAGACCATCGGGGAGCGGATCACCATCCTTCGTCGGCAGCAGGGGCTGACACAGGTTCAATTAGCCGGCCAGCTGGGGGTTTCCCCTCAGGCGGTGAGCAAGTGGGAGAGTGGTCAATCCTGTCCGGATATCATGATGCTGGTACCCTTGTCCAAGATCTTTGGTGTCAGTACGGATCAGCTTTTGGGTGAAGAAGAACGAAACATACCGCTCTTTGAGGAAATGGCCTCCGAATCGGAACCGGAAAACGGAATGCGGTCAGAAGCGGGCTGCGATGCGGAGCAGCAAGTATTCTGCCCTATGGGCGAGATTCACTCACTCAAGATCAGCTTAGGCGCGGCAGTGGCGGAGATTCACGAAGGGGAATCCTTTAAAATGGTACTTCGTGGATACGATCAGGAGCAGTGCTTGTCCGCGGTAAAGGATGGGGTTTGGGAGGTCAAGGAGAGGAACGGCTATTTAGGGATCATGATGGGATTTCAAAGGCTGTTCTCCCGGAGAAGGGTGATCATTACCGTTCCTGCGGGCTCTCGCTTCCGAGAGGTGTTTCTGTCCGTCGGCGCGGGTACCATGCTGGCGGAGGGAATCGAAACGGAAAAATGCGGCTTGAACGTGGGGGCCGGACAGCTGACCCTGCGGCACTGGGGCAGCGGAGACACGGAGATCAAATGCGGAATGGGAGAGGTCAAGCTTCAGGGGGAGTTGGACGGAAAATGTAAAATCAGCTGTGGGATGGGCAACGTGGAAATGAAACTGGACCAGCTCCGGTCCTACGGCTACCGTTTGAATTGCGGAATGGGTGAAGTGAGAGTAGGAGAGAATCATTTCGGAGGCATCGGCGGGCATCAGTGTATGAACAAGGACGCGGTGAATTTCTTTGACATCAACTGCGGAATGGGCAACGTGGCCGTCCAATTTGTTTAACGTATCACAGTCGGGAAATAAACGGTCCGGTGTCGCCGTGGAGCTGAATGATCCGCTGATTGCGGCTACCTCGAAAGGATAGGGTAAGATCCCGCTCTTCTTCCAGATAGGGACCGTCCACCAGGGTGTCGGTGAGTTCCAGCAGCTCCGTGATGGCGGGACGTTCTTTTCCCAGTTCTAAAAGCTCTTCATAAGTGTAACCGGAATAAACCATGAGATGCTTTCTCATGGTTTTTACTTGGTGGGCTAGCCAGCAAAGAGCTTCGGGCTGAGAAAAAGGCTCGCCCCCGGAAAAGGTTACACCGGACAGCAGGGGATTTTCCGCGATATCAGCCAGAATGGAATTCATATCAGCCTGACTGCCGCCGGAAAAGTCGTGGGTCTGGGGATTGTGGCAGCCGGGACAGCCGTGAGGACAGCCTTGAACAAATACCACATAGCGAAAGCCGGGTCCGTCCACGATAGACTCCGGCTCGATCCCACTGATTCTTAAAACAGGCGGCCGCTCCGCAGGCTGACTGTCAGCAGCCGGAACGTTCTCCTGATGACCAACGGATTTATAATCAGATACCATGCTTGATCCGATCCTTCTCTTCCGCCTGTTTGGCGTTGTTGAACCGGTCGGTGGTACCTACCAGGTAACCGGTGATCCGCCGGATCCGCTCGAATTTTACTCCTTCGCCCACGGTCTTCTTCTGATTTTCGTCATTGATGCTCACTCTGGTCATTTTTTCGTGTCTCCTCTCGTATCATCACATAGATATTGTATGGTTACCCGGATTCGGCGGTACCGAAACGGGATATTTTGTGTTTCACGGCCGCGCCGCGGGGATTAGTCGTCAGAGCCGCAGCCGCAGCCGATGGCCACCGGCATACTGGGAAAGTTTTTTCGAAGCTCCAGATACCGCTCCAGGCTGATCCCTTCACCGTCCCGTCGACCACAGCGGGGACAGACGTCGTCGATGACACCGGTGTAGCCGCAAAGCGGGTCCCGGTCCACCGGATGGTTGACCGATCCGTAGCCCACGCCGGCTTCCTTCATGCAGCGGATAACGGCTTCAAAGGCTTCCGGGTTTTTGCAGGTGTCCCCATCCAGCTCTACGTAGCTGATGTGTCCGGCGTTGGTCATAGCGTGGTAAGGCGCCTCTGTCTTGATCTTTTTAAAAGCGTTGATCGGATAATACACCGGTACATGGAAGGAGTTGGTGTAGTAATCCCGATCCGTGATGCCGGGAAGCTCTCCGTAAACCTTCTTGTCGATGCGGACAAAGCGGCCGGACAGACCTTCCGCCGGAGTGGCAAGAAGAGTGAAATTCAAACCGGTCTCTGCGGATTTGTCGTCCATGCGCTTTCTCATGTGTCCGATGATTTCCAGGCCCAGCTTCTGACTGTCCTCGCTTTCTCCGTGGTGCTTGCCCGTGAGAGCCACCAGGGTTTCGGCCAGACCGATGAAACCAACGCTCAGGGTTCCGTGCTTGAGAATTTCGCCGACCTTATCGTCGGGAGCCAAGGATTCGGAGTCGATCCAGATCCCTTGTCCCATGAGGAAGGGATAATTGCGGCAGCATTTGCCGGACTGAATCCGGAAGCGATGGAGCAGCTGGCGGAATACCAATTCGATTTTTTCGTCCAGCAGCTGGTAAAAGCGTTTGAGATCTCCTTTGGACTCGATGCCCAGACGGGGCAGGTTGATGGAAGTAAAGCTCAGGTTTCCTCTGCCGCAGGTGACTTCTCGTTGGGGATCGTAGCGATTGCCCATCACCCGGGTACGGCAGCCCATGTAGGAGACTTCGGTATTGTAATCGCCAGGTTTGTAATACTGGAGATTAAAGGGTGCGTCCAGGAAGCTGAAATTGGGAAACAGACGCTTGGCGGACGTCTTGATGGCCAGCTGAAACAGGTCGTAATTAGGATCACCGGGATTGTAGCTGATCCCCTCCTTGACCTTGAAGATCTGCACCGGGAAAATAGGGGTTTCTCCGTTGCCCAGGCCCGCATCGGTGGACAGCAGCAGGTTTTTGATCACCATGCGTCCCTCGGGACTGGTGTCCGTGCCGTAGTTTACGGAGCTGAAGGGGACCTGCGCTCCCGCTCGGGAATTCATGGTGTTAAGGTTGTGAATCATGGCTTCCATCGCTTGATAAGTAGCCCGATCCGTCTCTTTCAGCGCCGTTTCGCAAGTGTCCCGATGGGCGGCCAGAGTTTCTTCCCTGGTGATGGGTTGAAAGCCGCCGGCCTGCTGATGGGCCGGGAGCCAGGTCGCCAGCTTTTCACCGAAGTCGGGGCCATTGCTCAATGTGGGAGGCTCCAGCTCCAGTTTAATGGCTTCCGTGAGCATCTTGGCATCTTCTACGCTCATATCGAAGCGGATGTGGATATACTGAGCCAGCGCCCGGAAATATTCCTTGCAATAGGTCTTCGCCACTCCGGGGGCCAGCGAATAATCAAAGTTGGGAACGGATTGGCCGCCGTGCATTTCGTTTTGATTGGCCTGAATGGCGATGCAGGCCAGCGCGGAATAGCTCTGAATGCCGTTGGGCTCCCGAAGGTGTCCGTGCCCGGTGGAGAATCCATTTTTGAACAGCTTCAAAAGATCGATCTGACAGCAGGTTTCCGTGAGCATGTAGAAATCTTTGTCGTGAATGTGAATATCGCCGTCGATGTGGGCGGCAGCAATGTCCTTGGGAAGGATGTAGTTGTCGATAAAATACTTGGAGCCTTCGGAGCCGTATTTGAGCATGGTGCCCATGGCAGTGTCGGCATCGATATTGGCATTTTCCCGCTTGATGTCCGCATCCTTGGCGTAGGAGAAGGTCAGCTCTTTGTAAATATCCATCAGATCGGATTCGGACTGACGGATTTTCGCGTGCTCCGCCCGGTACAGAATGTAGGCCTTGGCTGTCTTGGCATAATCGGCGTCGATGAGGATTTCCTCCACCAGATCCTGGACCTGCTCCACGGTGGGGGTCTCGTCCTCGGGGATTGCCTTGAGAACCCGATCGGTCAGCTCATTGAGTGCTTTCGCGGGAATCTTTTCGTCCGGTGTGGCCACATTGGCCTTATGAATGGCTTCCTTGATCTTCTTTTTATCGAATTCCGCCAGCTCCCCATTTCGTTTTCGTATGTACTGAAGATTTTTTTTCATGTGTCGATCCCTTCCCAATACGTGAATTTCCAATAAAAAACTCCGGTTAACCGGAGAACGGTGCGCACAAGCATAGTCCTGAAACTCCATACGGCGGCGGCATCGCCCGGTGGGTTCAACCCTCTTCCCACTTCCATCGCCAGGAAGAAAAAACCACTCTGACGATAACCTGTATTTCTACCATATATAGTTATATTCTGTTGAAAGCACTGTATATATAGTAAAGCTTTTTGTAGTAGTTGGCAAGGTTTTTTTATCCTGTTTGGTCGGGAAAAAGTACCAGTTGTGTGCTGCTATTTTAGAAATAGATATTGTATCGAATTCGGGATCGGAGTAGGATGAAATTAAGAAGAGAAGGGCAGCGGTTAAGAACAAAACATCGGGATGAATTATTTTTTATGGATCAAATTGCAATTGAAAAACAGGAGGAATCATGAAAAGGATCGGACTGTCTTTAATTATTACGGTGATCATCCTGTCTTTCGGGTTTGTTTTTGTGTTAACCAATTCGGATACTGTTTCTGAGAGAGGAAGCCAAATTGGCAATTCTGTAAAACCATATTGTGTCGATCAAGGAGACGGACACAATAAGATAAATATGGAATTAGATCGTACGGTTGGCACGGTGTTAGGAGAAGATATCACTGCAAGAGAATTGGAATTAAAAGCAGCACTTTACCGAGCAGGAGGCCTTGATGATCCATTAGGGAAGGCTTGGGATGCGATTAAGAAACAGGTATATGAAAAACAGTTCGCGGAAGAACATGGCCTGACTCCTACACAAGACGATATAATAGAGTTCACACAACAAATGCGGCGAGATGCAGAAGCGAGTGAGGAGGGGCATGCTTATGCTAAGGCATTAATCGAAGCAGCTGGCATGACGGAAGATGAGTATTGGAACGAGTATAAACCGATTTATGAAAGTCCCGCACATCTTACCCATATTCGGGTCATTGAGTATTTGGATGAAAATGGTCTTGCTGAAATATCTCCTGATCAAATAGAGGGCACCCTTTCTGATACTGCTATTCTTTCTGAGTTTTAAGAAAACAACTTTGTGCCTGTATAAGAAAGGGCCTATTGGACTAGTAAAAAGGTTCCTCAGAACATGGAGAGGTGTAGTTTAGAGAACCTTTTTCGGAAGAAAGCCGTCGAAAATAACGCTGTCGCATAGCTCGGCGGC
>CAUHLX010000022.1 GCA_959606705.1 uncultured Bacillota bacterium
CGATGCTCTCTCCCAGCAACTCGCAGGAGTTCCCCGTAAACAGCATCACCGTTCCCTCCTCGGCGGCCTTTTTCAGCCGGGTCCCAAAGGGCCGCAGGTGAGCCAGGGCCCGTTTTTGACGGCCTTCCGTCCCCGCGCCGGCGTAGATGAAATCATAGCGGGCAAAATCCACGGACCCGAAATCATCGGTGACCGTAATCCCGGTGATCTGCGGTTCCAGACCTTGATCCCGCAGGTGGCGCTCCAGCCCCCGGATGTTTCCGAGCTCTCCGTAGAGGTTCAGCAAATCGTAATACAGCACCAGAATATCGATGGTTCCTCTTTCATTCATTTTCCGGCTCCCCCCTTCTTCTCCTTCCTCTTCATAACGGATACACGCTCCGATGATCTACTTTGGATAGAAATTTATCCTTGTCGGAAAAACAGGTGATCACGTAGATCTTTCCTACCCCATTCTCTCTGACGTCTCGCACCGCGTCCTTCACACTTTCCATTACCGAAATCCGCGCCGACGGTATCTTACAGTAGGAAAGCCGCACCGCCAAATCGCTGCCATATTTTCCTGCCAACACGATTTTTTTGACGTGTTCCCTCTCCAACAATTCAAAGTTTACGTCCCACAGCCAGTAAACCTCGCTGGTAAAGTATTTGCGGCTGATTCGATCCACGATCACCACCACGGTACAGTCCTTCCTCTCCGCCGCCGCCAATCGGAGGGACTGATCGTAGGAGATGGCGTTCTCATGCTTGGAAACGAGAAGGACCCCGGTTTTCTCCCCTAGGCAGAAATTGGTGATGCGGCCGTTTTTCAGCGTGTAGTTATTGAGGCAAGCGGCGATCCGCCTGTCATCCACTCCTAAAAGACTGGCGACGGAATAGGCGGCCAGCACATTGTAAACAAAGTAGATACTGGGAACGGCCAGATGAATCCGGCAGTCTCGGTGCGGATTCCATCCCCGCTCTGCCTGAAATCCCCCGCGTCCCGGCCGGTCGATCACCAAATCCCCGGTGGCCGGATCCGACTTCGTGACGGCAAAATCCGGTGTGGGGCGGGCCAGACCACAGCCGGGACAGTGATACTTTCCGATGTGATTATAGTGATAATATTCATAGTCCATCGCCATTCCGCAGCGGGGACAATACTTGCCGTCGTTATAAAGGCCGGTGCTTTCTTCCGTGGAATCCGGCCTGCGTTCCACGCCGAACGCTATGAAATCTCCGTGTTCCAGTCCCAGACAGGTCAACAGCGGGTCGTCTCCGTTCAGGATCAGCTTTGTTCCTCGACTCAGGCTTTCTTTCATGATCTGGCAGACCCACTCCGGATGACCGTTGCGAGTCAGCTGATCCCGATAGAGATTGGTGATCAGATAGTGCGTGGGCGTGAATGATCGGAAGACATGCCGAGCAAACCGCTCATCGATTTCAAAGAGGAGAATTTCACTTTTAACCTTCCCCCGCAGGCTGCAGCTGCTCAAAATCAAGGTGGCAATCCCCTCGATCTGATTCGAGCCCTTCCGATTGCAGACCACCTTCCGGCCATCGGCGCGCAGAATATGGGCGATCATCTCCACCGTGGAAGTTTTTCCGCTGCTCCCCGTCACCGCCACCACACAGTCGGGAAGCTTCACCTTGCTTAGAATTTCCGGGTCCAGCCGCAGTGCGATCTGCCCCGGTTTGCTACTTCCCCGGCCCAGACATTTTCCCCAAAAATGCAGACACCGGCACAGCAGGATCACCAACATCGTTTTCATACTAAAACAACCCCCTTTCTTATGATCTATTAAATCAAAAGAAAAGAGGCCGTATTTTAATATTCCATAGAGTTATTCCTAAGAAAATGTGAAGGAGCCTTTAAGGTTCTCTTAAGGCAAGACCACGGTGAAGGTGGTGATTCCATCTTTACTGGCGGCGGTAATCTCTCCGCCGTGCAGAGCGATGATCTCCTTGGCGATGGCCAGTCCCAGTCCCGCGCCCCCCGTGTTGGTGGAACGGGCGTCGTCCATTCGAAAGAACTTTTCAAAGATGGCATCCAGCTTCTGCGGGGGAATCGTTCGGCCCAGATTCTCAAAGGTGATAACCACCTGGCCATCCCTCCGTTCCCCGGTCACCGTGATAGGACTGCCGGCCTTCCCATAGGAGATGGCGTTTTTGAGAATGTTATTGAACACCCGGGCCAGCTGGTCCGGATCCCCGTCCACCGTGAGATCCTCGTCCATTTGCAGTCGGATGGTTTTCCCGTCCGGCGTCAGCAGAGGATAAAACTCCTCCGCCATCTGGAAGAACAGGTAATACAGGTCGATCTTTTCCTTGGCCGGCTCCACGGTCCGGAGATTGTAGCGGGTGATTTCGAAAAACTCGTTGATCAGCCGTTCCAGCTGATAGGCCTTGTTCAAGGTAATGTCCAGACACTTCGCCCGCTGTTCCACGGTCATGTCCGGGACCTCTCTGATCAGACTCAGATATCCGATCACGGAGGTCAGCGGCGTCTTGATATCGTGGGCCAGGTAAACCACCAAATCGTTTTTTCTCTGTTCCGCCAGCTTGGCGTCACTCTCCCGTTTTCGCAGAACGGCCTGGCAGTAGACCAGCCGGTCCTCCAGGAACGCCAACTCCGGAGACAGGGAGATCTCCTGACGGGATTCGTCAGTGAGTTCGTTGACCCCCTCGTTCACCTTATTCAGAAGCTTTGACACATAGGAGGACACGGAAAGATAGGCCGCCGCAAAGGCCGCCGCAAACGCTCCGAACTCGGCGATCCGTATGATCGTCCCTATGTTATTTCGGATTCCATATTGATAGATATTTTCCACCGCGTCGGTGTCCAGCAGAAAACTGTTCCGAAGAAAGAAATAGATGCTATTTCCCAGGTTCCCTCGAACCATACTGTAAAACGTGACGCAGAAAAGCCCGGTAACCACCCCGCAAATCAGCATCCGCAGGAAGATCCCTCGCTTGATCAGGGTGGAATTCACCCGTTCAGATCCTTTTCGTTTCAATTTGATACCCCACTCCCCAAACCGTTTTAATAAACCGCGGCTGTTCGGCCGAATCCTTCAACTTTTCCCGCAGATGCCGAATGTGAACCGTGATCGTATTGTTGCTTTTCGTGTAATACTCATCCCCCCAAATTTGGTGAAACAGCTCCTCCGCACTGACCACGCTGCCCTTCTTTTCACAAAGAATCCGCAGAATGGCAAACTCGGTGGGCGTCAGTGACAGCTCTTCCCCGTCCAGTCTGCACCGATGGGTGGCCGTGTTCAGAGCCAGGCCGCCGATCTCGATCACCTCCGCTGCCGCCTCCGCCGGAGAATTGTAACGCCGATAACGCCGCAGCTGCGCTTTCACCCGCGCTACCAGCTCCATGGGCCGAAAGGGCTTGGTGATGTAGTCATCCGCGCCCAGCATCAGCCCATTGATTTTGTCCACCTCCTCATCCTTGGCAGTCAGCATGATGACCGGATAGGTGTACCGCTCGCGAATTTTTCGGCAAATGGCAAACCCGTCCGTCTCCGGCAGCATCACATCCAGAATCGCCAAGTCCATCTCCTCACGTCCAATACATTCCAACGCCGAACGCGCTTCGTAAAATTTAAACACCTGGTAATTCTCGTTCCTCAGATAAACCTCGACCAGATCGGCGATTTCCTTTTCGTCGTCCACTACGATGATTTTTCCCTCCACACCTTCACCCCCCAAATTTACTGCGAAGCGCTCTTCTCGACCGCTTTCGTCTTTCCTCGCCTCCTATCATATGATATTTTGTGTCCGTCTTCAATTTTTTTCTGTGCCAGAGGCTCGATTCTTATCCCGCAGTCCCTCTTGACACTCTCGCTCTCGTCGTATTAAAGTATAATCCGAAGCTCCGGAAGAAGAGCCAACCCACAAAAAAACGGAGGAATCATACCATGATCTACGATATCGCCATCATCGGAGCCGGAGCCGCGGGGCTCTTCGCCGGAGCCAGTCTGAAAGCAGAGCGCCCGAGCGCTCAGCCTTTTCACCACAGCAGCTCCGGAGTTCCAGGAGTTCCATCCTGCCGTCCCTTCCGAGCCGTGATCATCGACCACAATCAAACCGCCGGAAGAAAGCTGCTTCTGGCCGGCGGCGGTCAATGCAACCTGACACACGGGGGGACGATCAAAGACTTCCTCAACCATTACGGCACCCAGGGTCCCCGCCTGCGCCCCGTCTTGTTCCCCTATTCCAATCAGGCGGTCCTGGCATTTTTCGAAGACCATGGTGTCCCGACCACGGAACGGGAAGACGGCAAGGTCTTTCCCCGCTCTTTACAAGGAAAGGATGTGCTGACGGCCCTCCTTCGTGCCTGTCGGGAAAACGGAGTGGAATTTCAATATTCCACTCAGGTGGCGGGTCTGCGCGCTCCCGGCGGTTCGGGCCGCGTTCCCCTGATTGACGACTGCTGGACGCTGTCTTTAACAGACGGTTCGGGACAAGCTCCCCACACCCTCAAAGCTCGGTGCGTCCTGATCGCCACCGGCGGCTGCTCCTATGCACAAACCGGCTCCGATGGCAGTCTGTTTCCCCTGCTGGCAGAGTTGGGCGTGCCTCTGGTCCGGCGCCGTCCCGCCCTGGTCCCCTTATTCGTACGAAATTATCCCTTTGCGGAGCTCAGCGGCATCTCTTTTCCAAACGCCAGGCTCACTCTGCGAAGTCCGGCTCCCGGGCAAGGCGAGCGCGGCCCTTCCTTCGAATCCCAAGGGCCGGTCCTGCTGACTCACTCCTGTTTTTCCGGCCCGGCAATCCTCAGTCTATCACGATACGTGAACCCCGGAGACCAGTTGGAAATTCGTTGGAATGCCGCACTTAGTGAAGAACAAATCATTCGCTGGCTCACTCCCACCGCAGGGAAGCCCGGTGAAACTCCCCCCGCCGGCGGAAACGGCGGCAGAAGCGGAGGAGGCGCTGGGGGTGGTGGAGGCGGTAAACGTCTGGCCTCTCTGCTGGCAGAACGATGTGAATTGCCCAAGCGTTTCGTGGAGCAGCTCTGTGCGGCAGCAGGCGTTGCCCCGGATAAGAAAACGGACCAGCTTTCTAAAAAAGAAAGGCGGTCCATTGTGCAAAAGCTGCTGCGAGATCCCTATTTCGTCAGCGATACCGCCGGCTTCCCCGCCGCCATGGTTACGGCAGGGGGAGTCGCTCTGGACGCGGTCGATCTAAAAACCATGGCCTCCGAAACACACCCGCGGCTGTATTTTGCAGGAGAGGTTTTGGACGTTGACGGTGACACCGGAGGGTACAACCTGCAATTCGCCTTTTCCTCCGGACGGCTGGCCGCGCAATCAGCCTGCGCCGCGATTTCCACCGCCGTGGCAGGCGCTTCCACATGACAGCTGCCACCGTTCCATGACAGCCGCCGCATTTTGTGCAAAAAAGGAGAGGGATACGGAAAGAGGCGTTTGCACGTCCCGTCCGCATCCCCGGATGAAAAGCTTTGTAAAAGTAAGCTTGTGATAGTCTCACGCTGCCGTCCCGCCTCGTTTTTGAGGGATGAACTCAAAACAAAACGGACTATGGCAAACGCCACAGTCCGTATTTACTGCACTATCATGAAATTCCGCCGCATCACCAATCAACCCGTTGGTGCGACGATCACTTTATGCAGGTCTTCTGGCTTGCGCATTCACATTCTTCTCTCCTTCCCGAAGGCCTGACCTTCAGTGGATCTGAGAAAAACTACACGCTCACAGCGGCGGGACCGCGCAGGATTCGAACCTGCTTCCCTCTTAGCTGCACATCCCCTTTTTCCAATGAAGAAAAGCGGCGGATGAGCAGAACATAAAATGTTCTTATTTGGTTGTTTTGTCTCCGGAATGATTCCCTTGAGACACTATCATCATATCAGCTGCCATTCCGCACGTCAAGGGGAAATCCCCAAGAATTTCGTGCATTTTCACAGTCTTCTCAGACTATCTTTGCAGCGCTGAAAGAGCTGTGACGATTTCCGCCTGCGTCACCTGGCGATCAGGCTCAAAGTTTCCACCATTCAGAGAAAACACGCCGTTGTCCACCAAGTTTTGTATCATAGCCGGCTTCTCGCAGCGGTCCAGATCTCCGATGGATTTGTGACTCTCCTGCGCTTTGAAGTCTCCCAGCATGAACACCGCCTTCGCTAGCTGTTCCCGTGTCACCGGATCCTCCGGATGATACGTTTCCCGATCTCCGTCCTTCGTGCCATCGATCGCACCGGCCATCACCGCCGTCTCGATGGAATCGTAATCCGGATCCTCCCAGCTCACGTCCTCAAACCAGCCGTAGGTATGGCCTTGGTGTTCGGAATCATAATACTTGGAGGACGACGGCAGATAGATCGGCAGATGAGCGGAGCGTACCACGATGTTGGCCAGATCTCTCCGATTAGCCGGCTCCTCGTTCCGATAGTCCGTCAGAGAATCCATCAAATCCGGGTACATGTACCGCGCCAGCTCCTTCACACCCTTGTAATAGCGGAAGGTGGGCGAAGAAATGATCTTTTCATTGATCACGTAGACCCGTCCATCCTTTACCGCCTTAATGGTGTCAAAGCCTGGGCGAATGCTGATGGCGTGAACGTCTCCTCCCGCATTCATGGCTCCCCGCTGTGAAACATATACATCGATTTCATCGGCCAGAGACAGCACCTTTTCTTCTCCGAAGGGAGCGATGGAGCTGCCCTCTTCAATTGGCTCGGCATCCGCCGCCACATTGATTCCTCCGGCCAGCTCCATGGCCTGACCGGCCATGGAATCCGGCGTCACCGTCCGCAGATTCACATCCGTAGCCTCAAAGAAAATATGCTGTTTGTTTTCCACTCCGGCGGTCAGCTCCCGAATCGCCTCAATGTTCCGGTCGAACTCCGCCAGCTTTTCCTTTGCCAGGTCCTCGGTCCCCGTAACCATCCCTAATTTTTCAATATAATCCGGGAATTCGTCCAGACTCTCCGGATACAGGGAAACCACCGGAATCCCCGCTTCCTCGATGGCCTTCACAAAATCGGGGGCCTTTCTGGTGATGAAGGGCCGGATCAAAACCAAGTCCGGTTCCGCGGCGATCACCTTCTCCGGGTCCGCGTCATAATCGTAAAGATCCTTGGTCGCGGCGTCGGCCGGGTAAGTGGAGGTTTTATGAACCCCGATAATCTTGTCCCCTACCCCTAAGGTGTATAGGTTCTCCGTGTGCGCCGAGTACAGTGAAATAATCTTTTCACAAGGAGCATCCAGGTTGATTTCTCTTCCGTCGTCATCTGTGAAATGAATGGTACCCTGCGCCGCGTTGGAATCGTTTTTCTGACCCTGCTCACCACAGCCGGCCGACAGGGCGGCCCCGCACAGCAAGGCAGCCGCTAAAAACAGAGAGATGATCTTTTTCTTCAATGTTCTTCCTCTTTTCCTTATTCAGCGTCTTCCTGAGCGTCGATCGCGTCATGTACGTGCTGTACGAACAGATTTTGAATTCCTTTATACTCGCCCAGGCCTTTCACTACGCCTTCTACCTCATAGCCTTCGTTTTTCAACAGAGTCTTCCAGGAATCATCCTCGTCTCCGCAGATATCGTTGCTGGCGTGGTCCCCGGCTACGATCATCAGGGGCAGCAGACGGATCTTCTTGGGCGCAAAGGCCTTCAGATCGGTGGTTACTTCATCGATGGTAGGATAGCCCTCGACGGTTCCGATGAAATAGTTGGGATGACCGGTGTGCTTCAGGGTGTAATCCAAGCAGGCATAAGTGCTGTTGGCAAAGTGAGCGGTTCCGTGGCCGACCATGACCACAGCCTCGTCCGCGGCGACATCGGAATTTTCCTCGGTAATGGCCGCAATAACCTTCTGATAGTCATCGGAGCTGGTGAGCAGCGGTTTGCCGAATCTGACATCAGCAAAGTTTTCCAGGTACGGCTGCACCTCTTCCATCAGCTGATCGTATTCTTCCCCGTTCATTACGTGAGTCGGCTGTACTACGAGAGTGCCGACCCCGTCAGAAACCAACTGCTTCATCGCTTCATCCACATTGTTGATTTCTTCTCCGTCGCGCTCCTTCAGCTTATCGATGATAATCTGACTGGTGAACGCCCGGCGAATTTCGTAGCCGTCTCCCTCGAATTCCGCTTTGACTGCGTTCTCCACCGCGCCGATGGTCTTCTCACGGCTGTCGTTGTAGCTGGTGCCGAAGCTGACCACCAGGATGACCTTCTTGGCGGGATCGCCTACCTTGGCGGCCTCCCCGCCGGTTTTCTGAGCGTCGTCTCCGTCGCCGCCGCTGGCGCACCCGGCCAGCGAGCCTAGTGCCAGGACTGAGATCAGCCCTACTGCTAAGATTTTTTTCAGGTTTTTCATGATAGTGTTTCCTCCTCTTCAATATTATCTTCTATGAAAACGCCCTTGTTTGGAACGATTTCAACTCTCACTCGGAATACGTCCGCAAAGAACGCTTCCGTCATTACCTGTCCGGGATCACCCTGGACCCGAACCCCGCCCTGCTTCAGCGCGATGATTTCATCGCTGAATTGGTAAGCCGTGTTGATATCGTGATTGATGGCGATCACCGTCAGTCCCTGTGACCGTACCAGTCGTTTCAGCAGCTTAATCATTTTGATCTTGGCATGCACATCCATGTCCGACATGGCTTCGTCCATAAACAGCACCTGCGGCGACTGCATCAGCGCCCGGGCCAAGATCACCCGCTGCATCTCACCGCCGCTGGTCTGCGTGATCAGCTTGTCGGCAAACTGCCAGGTATCGGTCATTTCCATGACCCTCCGCACCTCTTCCAGGTGCCGTTCCGTGAGCTTTTCAAAACGGTTTCGATGGGGATGCAGTCCCAGAATCACCGTCTCCACACAAGTAAACGGAAAGCTGTTGTCTTCGTGCTGATGAATCACCGCGAACCGCCTCGCACGCTCCCGCAGATCCATCCGATAGACATCTCGTCCCTCAAAAGAAACCACCCCCGTTTCCGGCCTTTCCACCCCGCACAGAAGGTTGAACAGCGTGGTTTTCCCACTGCCGTTGGGCCCTACGATGGAGATGTATTTTCCTTTGGGGATCTCTAGCTGAACATCGGAGAGCACCTGATGGGAACCGTAGGAATAGGCCACATGCTCCGTGCGGATGGCAGTTTCTCCCGAAACGGACGCTTCTTTGGAAATCAGCGCTTTTCTTTCCTTCATTTCTTCTGCCTCCTGATGAACACATAAATGAAAAACGGCCCCCCGATCAGCGTAGTCAGCACGCCCACCGGAATCTCGCTGGAGGCCATCATTCGAGTGGCATTGTCCGCCACGGAAAGCAGCAGCCCGCCCATTAAGCCCGAAAGTGGGATCAGCAGACGATTGTCCGGCGTAAGCCAGTATCTCAAAATATGCGGAACCACCAGCCCGATAAATCCGATCACTCCGCTGACCGCTACGCAAGCCGCGGTAATGCAGGAGCCGAGGATCAAATACATCAGACGAATCCGCTTGGTATTGACCCCTAAGGTCCGCGCTTCCCGTTCCCCTAAAGTCATTACGTTCAAATCGTTGGCAAACACGTAGGCGATCACCGCCCCGACCAGCACAAACGGTGTTACCAGCAGCACATCGCTCCACCTGCGGGAGGAAAGGCTCCCCATCAGCCAGAACACGATGGCGCTGACCTCCTCGCCGGCCATCATTTTAATAAAGCTGATCCCCGAAGAAAGGATCGCGCTGACGATAATTCCCGAGATAATCAGGTTGGAGGCAAACATCCCCCCACCTCTCTGCGCAATGAAAATCACCAAAAGCAAGGTGAGAAAGGCGAATAAGAACGCAAAGGCCGCCGTGGACAGCATGATTCCATAGGTCACGCTGGCCAGAATCGCCAGGGACGCGCCGAACGCGGCTCCGGTGGAAACCCCCAGTGTGTAGGGGTCCGCCAAGGGATTGCGCAGCAGCGATTGGAAAATCACCCCGGAAACCGAAAGGCCTGTCCCCACCATGATTCCGCAGAGAACCCGGGGAAGCCGAATATCCCAGACCACCGCAATCTCATTTTCCTTCACTCCCGAGGCCAGCAGCTGCGGCACTCCTCCGGTCAGCTTGCCCAGCAGGATCGAAAGAGATTTCCCCGCGCCAATTTCCATGGCCCCCATCCCCACAAAGAGGATCAGGCAAACCACAAGCAAGACCAGCATGGCGGCAGCCGCCATACCGCATTTCATATTCTTCCGATGTAAAATTTCCATGCTATTATTCATGAAATGCTCCTAAACCGCTCTCACAGATTTGGTTCTCGTTGCGTTTGACCTACCATCGGTTTTCTTCCGAAAACCGGGTTAGCTCATTTCACAGTCTCGAATCTCAAATCTGTTTGTTCGTTTCACTCTCACAGATTTGGTTCTCGTTGCGTTTGACCTACCATCGGTTTTCTCCCGAAAACCGGGTTAGGTCATAAAAAAATCTGCTTTTCGGAGAAAGCAGATCGCTTGACGAACATTTATGAGAATACGTCCTCCTTCCGCTGTTCTCGCGGAAATACTGGAATCACTCAAATATGTAACCGGCAAGCCCTTTCACCGAAGGATCTTATCACCAAAGGATAAAAGCCGGTCTTCTGGCTTAGATGCATAAAGGTCCGCGTCTTCCCAGCGCCCCCGCGGTTTCCCACGTGGACCGGCGCCAGTGACATTTTGCAGACCCCCGCGGCATCATTACAGCAGCGGCGACTGTGCGGGATTCTCACCCGACTTCCCATAAATCTTTTATCACGAGGTATGCAGTTTTCAATTTCGCACCGGTAGAAAATCCACCGAGACGATGTTCTTATAGCATATCAATAAAGTTCCTGTTCGTCAACCCCTCACCACTTCAGGGCCTCTGTCTGAAGCCCCAGAAACGCCTCTAACTGAACCCGGTCCTTTGCCAAAAACTCATGGGTGAGAAATTGGGGGTCGATCCGTTGGATTAATTCCCGCGTTCCCGGGCAGGTCATGGGCTTATGAGTGTCTACACGGCTCAGATAACGATAGGTCTGCGCAAACCGGGCGTAATACTCCTTCTCCATCGCGGGCGGAGCTTCCATCGCCGCCCGGATCAGCGAGCCGGAATGAGACTGGTGCAGGTGGATTCCTTTGATCCATCGGGTCAACTCTCCGTGATAATCCAGCATGGAATGAACGAACCTCAGGCCTTCCTCTTCCGTATCCAAGCCGGGGTTGGCACACATCAAATGCCCCAAGTCCAGCATGATCCCCTTTTTCGGATACTTCACCTGTGAAAGCAGACGCTCCGTCAATTCCGGATCGGTCATGGTAAGCCCCGGCCACTGTAAGTTCTCCATGAGAAAATACGGATCGTCCGGTCCGCCCGTCATCTCCGAAAACCCCGAAAGCAGCTCGTTGATCATCTCCGCCGCACCGTCGATCACCTCCTGTGACGTATGGTGGAACCGATGGGTGAACACCTCTTCCAACGTCACGTCCGACACGTGAAATACCAGATATTCCGCCTTCATCGCCTGAGCGTATCGAATATCCTTCCGAAACCAGTCCAGCAGATCATCCTGACGAGTCCCGCCGTAAAATCCTTCGCAGACCTCCTCCGAACCAAATTCGGCCAGCCAAGCGCTCCTGTTTCCCCTCCATACGTCCAGCCAATACGAGTAAAAGCCCATATGAACTCCTCGAATCAGCCGAGGAGGCATCCGCCGCTCCGCATCCTCACCGCAGCGCACCACCTCCAGCCCATCGCAGTCAAACCGATCCATGGTTCGTTTTAGATCGTCCAGCCGCTCCTCCGTATTTTCGCCCTGATATTCGGAAAGGGTCTGTTCCGTCGCCACAAAATAGATCGATTGATGCATCACATTCCATCCCCTCTGCCGCGGCGGTCCGCCGAAGCTTTCCGGAAGCGGCCGTACCGTGAATTCTCTTCACCGTCAGCCCGGCCCAACCGCACTTCCTCACATGAATTCCGTCCACAGCCAGGAAATCGGCATCACCAGCAGCATGGCCGGCAGCATACTGGCAATGGGAAAATTCTTGATCTCCGAAACCCGAAAACCCGTAGCCAAAATCAGTACCCCGCCGCAAGCCGTAAAATCTCCCAGCATGGAAGGAGTCACCAGCGGCATGATCACGGTAGAAAGTGCAAAAAGCCCGCCCATAATCAAAAATTGCGGAAACGCGATGGAAGCCACCACATATCCCAAGCTCACCGCAAAGATCCCCGCGGTAAACAAATCCAATATGGACTTTGCATATAGAATGGTATGGTCTCCGGTGATTCCCGACTGAAGCGCACCGAAAATACCCGTGCCGCTGGCACAGAATAAGACAATGATGCTCACCAGCTTGAGCATTTGCTCCTCATCCTGCGCGTCATGATGCCGTTTTAACAGCTTCGCCACTCCCATCTGTCCCTTTCGGGCGAGAAAAGCGATTCTGTTTTCCAGGCGAGCCCATTCTCCCAGAATCGTCCCGATGACTACGGAAAGAATCACCGCAGGCAAATTTTGCATGGAAGTAATCCCATAGACACCGATGGTCATGCTGCAAACGCCGAACATCTGAGTAATCTTTCCGCAGAATTCCTGGTTGACCCGCTTCCGCAGCAGTGCCCCAAAAACCCCTCCCACTAAAACGGACAGACAGTTTACAATCACACCGATGGGCATCCATATCCTCCCTTTTCCACTCCAAGAAAACTCCGGGCCTCTTAGTCTCCGGCCCGGAGCGTCGTTATTACGCTTCAAGGATATAGCATTTTTTTACATTCGTCAAGTGGCTTCCAATTGCTTTTACCGATTCTACCCTAAAACCCTGCGAATTCTTTTCCAAACTCTTTGCAGTTTTCCAAATCCGCATCCTGCGGGATTTCATGAACGATCAGTCCCTCCCCTTGAAACAGCTGGGCTCCGTTTTCCACGACACGCTCCTGCCAGTCTCTCATCCACTGACCGTGCCCCCAGCCATACGAACCGAACAGCGCTACCTTCTTCTGTCCCAGGCTTCCTTCCAATTCGGTGAAGAACGGCTCAAACTCCCCTTCCTCCAGAACCTCGGCGCCCATGGCCGGACAACCCAGCGCCAGCTTCCCATAGCTGGCCGCCTGCCCCGCCGTGATCTTGGAAACGTGGAACACCTCCGCTTCAGCCCCGCCGTTTTTTACCCCTGCCGCGATGGTTTCCGCCATCGCCTTGGTGTTTCCCGTCTGACTCCAGTAAATGACCGCAATTTTTCCCATTTCATATCCTCCTTCCTTCTTTCTTCTTTTCGTTTGATATATCATTTTCTTTTCCCACGTTTTCATGAGCCTGTTCTCCCCCGGAACCACTTCGTTCACAGCGTTAGGCTCACGCCGCCCGAATCAGCTGCTCCAGAGAAAAGCCTTCCGCTGCCAGCCGGCAAAGGTGATCTCTGCATACCGTATACTCCTGAAACAAGCGCTTTGCCGTATCGATATTCCCATACACCTTCCAATACCCGCTCATCTTGTAATTTCTTCCTCTGTTTTCCCAAAACCCCCGTACATCCTCTAACGGATACCCCAGGAACAGCCCCGCTTCATGCGGAAAGCCACACGCGTCCGCAACGCGCCGTTCCAGCTGACCAACCATCGCGGGAATTCCCTGATCCACCGGATAACCCAGTTCCTCAAGGAATCCCCGTATCGCCGGTTCCCCCAGACGCTGTGTCAACAGCGAATTGTGATACACCAGGAGCATACATCGTTTTTCACAATGGCAAATCGACCGAAAATATAGGTGCCTGTCATTTAATTGTTCGTTCAACTCATTCAAATGCTCGTTTAAGTTGGGGTGCTCATCCCAACGAAAGGAAATTAGCCCGGCCGGTTTGATTCCCATCAATACCGGTCCACAGTGGTAACAAATCATTTCTTCCAGTCCTCGCTTCATGATCGATGTGCTCCTCGCTCCCGTTCTATTCGCATTTTAGTTAGTTTTGACTAACTTATCTGTATGTTAGCACCAACTAACTCCATTGTCAACAGCTATTTTAAAAAGATTAAATAGTGCCCAAGGGAACAAACAGAGGTAGGAACAGCAGTATGAAGGAGTAAAACGAAATGAGCGGTTTGACATTTTTATGCGCCGATACTAAAATGAAAAAAGCTAGTGATTTGCTTGTTCGCCTTCGGCGGAGAAGACGCAATTCGATCAACCGCAATTTATAGAGGGATTAAAAAATGAAAATAGAACAATATGTAATGGCATATGGTGTAGAGCAAGACAGGCTGAGAGCGATTCTTCCGGATGGTTTTTCTTCTTTGCGGCCTGTTCTGCGTATCAATGCGGAAATAAGAGATGGTATCAGCGGATATATTGAGTTTAATACGGCAGTTGAAAAGGATGGAAATAAAGGTTGGTTGAATATTGGCTATTGGAATGAGGTTCCTTTTGAACGAGACGGTAAAACAGTAATGTTTAGAACCGATTTTCTCGAAATATCCTTTACAGGTGTCGGAACAGCAGGTTCTTGTCCTGCGGAAAAGGATAATACGGGATGTTATTTTATAGGTGAAACCGAAAAACGAAAAGCACCGGAAATCATCTCAGTAAACAAAGAATTTTGTGACTGCAGTTTTAAATGGAAGTTCACAGCTACGGATGCTTGTGGTGTGAGTATTGGGAAGACATTGCCTGCATTTCAAACAGAGGTGTTGACGATTTACCCAAAAGAAGATTTTACAGCCGCGAACGCTGCACAAATCCCATGTGAACAAGTACTTGGAACTTACGTCGTTAAATTTGTTCGATAAATTCCGGTATAAAGGCCTCATTAGCTATACGGGTAATCAAAAAAATTATTTAAAGAGGGATGAACCGCACTTTTCATCCCCAATCGTTCCCCTTTTTGTCCGATGTGAAGGACTTCGCTCCCTCGGTATCATCTAGCTTATCCACCCTCAATGCGATTCAACTTTCCCGGTCAAATGCCAATAATCGGCCGGCTGTGCGAAGCATCACACCGTTCCCTCGTTCCAATACCGTCTTATTGGTGATGCCGAACACTCGAAACAGACATGGACCCAGTGCGGCGATTTCTTAGATTTTCATAGGATATGGCTTGCTATGGCTAATCATCCTTTCTTTCCGCTCCGTTCTGTCCGCTGCGCAGAATCAGCAGAGCGGTCTGTCTGGCATACT
>CAUHLX010000023.1 GCA_959606705.1 uncultured Bacillota bacterium
TTTCAAAGCGGAACACTCCGCGGAGGATGTGGTGCTGTTTTATGAAGACAAGGCGGAGGTCATGAACCTGCTGGAATTGCTGGAGCCGGTAGACCGTCAAATCTTTATCATGAAATTTTATCTAGGGATGAAGTCGGAGGAAATCTCGGAGAATCTGGGATTGACGAAGTCCTCGGTGGACAATCGAATCTACAGGGGAAAAAAGAAGCTGTTGCTGCGGGCGCAGACTGCGGTAGGCTAGGAAAGAGGGGAAACGACCATGAACGAAAAACGACGGGAAGACGACATTTATCGGCTGTTCAATGAGATCGGTACCGATTTTGCCCACCAAAGGTCGGAAGCGCCGGTGGACGAGCTGGAGCGCCAGCGCGTCAAAAAGGAACTGGGAAGGAGAATCAAAATGGAACAGGGGAAGAAAACGAGAAAAATTGCCACCAGAGCGGTGGCGGCCATGGCGGTGGCGGTTATCGGGGTCACGGGGTTTTGCCTGACCTGTCCGACCTATGCCAAGGAGCTTCCGGTGATCGGAGATATTTTCAAGCTGTTCGATCAGTCGGAAGACGGTGTTTACGGAAATTATAAGGAATACGCCACCGAGGTGGGAGAGACCAAGGAGGACAACGGCTTTGCCGTGACTCTCAACGATGTCATTTACGACGGGAAGACTTTGACCTATACTTATACCATTAAAACGGATCGGAAGCTGGGGGAACAGCTGTCGATGAACGACGACTTGATTCCCGACGCGAGTTACAAATCTTCGGGAATGAGCGGCGGCGTCGGAATTAAAAAGCTGGAAGACGGAATCTATGTGGGAAGCAGCAGCATGACACCGGATATGGAAAAGGCGCCGAAAGATACGTTTAAGGCCAAATGGAAGATTGCGGAGATCCTAGATATGGACTCCAACGAGAGCTTTGACTGCAACGTGAAGTTCCTGGTGGAAACGCCGGTTCTAAAAGGGCAGTCCCGTCCGTTGAATCAGAGCGTGAAAACCGCGGACGGAAGCGTGAAAGTGGATCTGGAGCAGATTACGGTGACCGATGCTAACATGATTTTGGATTACGCAGTCAGCGTGAGCGGCGATCCCATCATCTTGTATCCGGATCAGCCGGGAAGAATGAGCGACAAACGGTCCGCTATCGTGCTCCGGGTTACGGACGATCAGGGCAAGTCCTACGACTATAAGGACAATGGCGGTTACAGCAAGAACGGAGAAGCCGCTCTGCATGAAAAAATTACGTTGGAAAAGCTGTCCGAGGGTGTGAAGACTCTTACAGTCACAGTATATGATTTCGGAACGAATCAGCCGATCGAAGGAATTGATCCCCTGATCATCGATGTGAGCGGGCTGCTGAAGTAGGGTAGAATCCCGGATAGGAAACCGGAATCGGAGTTTTGCGAGAGGTCGTGCAAATTGATTTTTGCCGGCCTCTTTTTCGTGGGATTGGTTCGCAGCAGGGGTCCACCTACGAACGATCTCTTGCGAAAAAGGATCGGAGGGGATACAATGAAAAAAATTGCCGAAATGGAGGCAGGCGGGGAGTCTGCGGAAGCGATACGGAACGGCGGAGGAAAGAGCATGGTGTCTCGAAATCAATCGACGGAGATGAAACGGAGTGAAATGACAGCGCGGCTTTGCAGAGAGTACACTGTTTTAGGCGAGGAGGATATCACCTTTCTGGTACGGATTTCCTCACGGCTTGAGCTTCTGTCCCGCAGGAACGGTGCGGATGTGTTTATCGACTGCTTGTGCCGGAATGAAAAGGAAGCGGTCGTCATCGCGGAGGCGCTGAAGGAGGATTCCCCTCACGAATTCAGCACCGTCGGTTTCTTTGCCAGAGAGGAATGCGAGCCGGCAGTGCTCAGGACCCTGCGGTACGGGCTGGCCTCGGAGGATACCTGCGCGGTGACTCATGCCTCTACCTCGGGGAACCTCGTCGTGCAGAACGTCACTCCTATTTCCCGGGCAAAAAGAACCATCGGCGCATTGATCTTCGAGCGGAAGTATTTGCCGAAGGACCGAGAGGCCGAATTCCGAGAGAAGCAGCCCCTCACGTATGGAACCGAAAGTCCCCAGGCGCCGCCTTATCTGATCAATCTGGATTGGCTGGGAGCTTGCGTGGAAGAGGTGCTGATCATCGTGGATCATTTGGGAATCGTGCGTTATCGCAATGACGCGGCCATTCACTTGTACCGGGAGTACGGTTACGTCCAGGATATTCTCAATAAGGAATATCAGCGTATTTCTCTGCACGGACGTCTGCTTGTGGACGCGCCCGAGGAGGCCTTTTACCGGGAGGAGGAGATCGTCTGTAAAGGGAGATATTACCTGGTGAGAAGCCGGAGAGTCACCGGAGCCGAGACGTTTTACGCCATCGCCATCAGCGACATTACCTCACAAAAGGAGAAGCAGTCCATCGAACGGATGAGAGAAGTAGCCCTGCGGGAAACCCAGCATCGCACGAAGAATAATCTCAATATCATTTACAGTCTGCTGGATCTGCAGAGGCGTCGGGTGGATTCACCGGAAGCGGTGGAAATCCTGCGAGACGCGATGAACCGCATCCTCAGCTTTTCGGGGACCTATGAGGAAGCCCTTCGCGGAGAGGGCGACAGGGTGCGAATCCAAACGATTCTCTCGAATTTGAAGAGGGATTTTCTGCAAAGTGCGGACGCCATCAACTGTCAGCTGAGAATCCGGATTACAGGAGACGATTTTTTCATTGTGACGGATACCGCGGCGTCCATCGCTCTGGTAGTCAACGAGGCGCTGCAAAACTGTTATAAACATGCGTTTCCCGGGCGGGACACCGGGCAGGTCTTGATCTCAGTGAGACAAGACCCGATCGCTTCTCGAGTGCTCATCGAGGATGACGGGGTGGGATTTGATCCGGGAGCCGCCAAACGGCCGGAGCCGGGGGGACGGGAGAAGCGGTTGGGACTGCAGATCATGGAATTGATCGTGGCGGATAAACTGAAAGGAAAGCTGGACCTAAAATCGGGACCCGGCGGAACCGGCATAAGCTTTGATTTCAGCGTCAGGGACCGTGCGTGAGGGAGCTGTGGCGAAAGGAAATCGAGAGGAAAGGAGAAACGGCGGCATGGAGGAACAAGAAAAACGGAAGGTAGTCGCAGCGGACGACGAGGCCATCATTCGCGTCAATCTGGAAGAGATGCTGCAAAATCTAGGCTTTCAGGTGTGTGCTAGTGCTTCGGATGGGTTTGAGGCCATCGAAGCCTGCCGGGAATGGAGACCGGACATCGTTCTGCTGGACGTAAAGATGCCGGTTCTAGACGGACTGGCGGCAGCGCACTTCATCTATGAAAACAATCTGGCGGAAACCATTATTCTGGTCACGGCGTACAGTGACCAGGCGCTGGTGGAGAAAGCGATCGACCTCAGCGTGTCCGGGTACTTGGTAAAGCCCATCAGTGAAAATTCTCTGCTGCCCGGGATTCGCATCGCGCAGGCGAAGAGCCGGGAAATCGCGGAGTTGAAACAGGACGTGGAAAAAGCGGAAGCCGATATGGCCGCCCGCAAGGTTCTGGAAAAGGCCAAGGGAATCCTAATGGAACGAGAAGGCCTGTCCGAACAGAAGGCTTACGAGTATATCCGCAATCTCAGCAAAAAACAATCGATCTCCATGGCAAAGGTAGCGGAAATCCTGTTGGCCTCGCGGGATTAAACTTGCCAAATGAAGGTAAATATTGGAAGATAATAAATTTCAAAATAGATTGACAATTAAAAAAACGAATGTTAATATGAATAAAACCGAATAAGGATTCGCACGGCGCAGTGTGGATCGGGTTTACGTTGAAGTAACCATAGAGCGTAGTCAATACGCGATTTGTGGTTGCTTTTTTTATTGCCGTAAAGGGCCATCCGCTGTGTCCGGGACAGCGGATGCCCCGGAAAATGAAAGAACGCAGTGAGAGAAAAACCAGCGGAGAGAAGGAGGAGCACATGAAAAATCAAGAAATCGCGGTATTAGGGGCGGGGAACGGCGCGCACACCATGGCGGCCGACTTCGTATTGAGGGGGTATCATGTAAAGCTGTGGGAGGACGAGGCTTATTTTGATCGGATTCGGACACTGGCGGACACGAAAACAATTTTCGCTTCCGGATTAATCTCCGGAGAGGCACGTTTGGATTTGGTCACCTCGGACCTGAGGAAAGCCATTGAGGGGGTAAAGTACATTTGTGTGGTGACGCCGTCGTTTGCGCATGAATCCATTGCGAAACGGCTGAGGGGAATCGTGACAGAGGATCAGGTGATCGTCTTGTATCCGGGAGCATTCAGTTCTTTGGTATTCAAACAGATTCTGGGAGACGAATGCCCGGTGGTCGCGGAAACGAACAATCTGCCTTACGACACTCGGCTGAAGGGGCCGGCCAGGGTTTATTGTTCCGGACGGAATCCCATCAATGTTGCCTTTCTGCCGGCGGACGCGGGACCGGACCTCTTAGAAGAGATGAGAGCGCTCCATCCCTACGAACGGGTCTATGAGGACGTGCTGGAATGCGGGCTTTCCGTGGTCAATCCGGCGCTGCATTCCGGCGCCTGCCTGCTGAATGTGGGAATGATCGAGCAGTCCAGCCGAGGAGGCTATCACATGTATGAGCATTTCACACCAGCTTCGGCAAAGGTGGACCTGGCACTGGATTTGGAGCGGAAGGCGATCGGCCGGAGGTTCGGCTATGACCTGCGGCCCATCGAGGATTTTGCCGGAAAGCCGGCGGGTTATCAGTGGACTTGGCAGGATCTGTACATGCAGATGCACGGGGACATTTCTCTGACTCAGATCAGCGGCCCTACGGATATTTTTAACCGCTACCTTACGGAGGACTGTCCCTTCGGATTGGTGCCCTGGAGCTCCCTGGGAGACGCGGTAGGAGTGGAAACGCCCATCATGGACGGAATCACCAATCTGTACTGTCTGATTCACGAGCGGGACTGGTGGAGCGAAGGCCGGGACTTGGAGAAGCTGGGGCTTTGCGGGATGAACATAGAAGAAATAAAGTGTTTTGTGAAAACGGGGGAAAAGTGAGAAAGGACGGGTAGAAAAATGAAAAAGATCACAGTATTCATGACGGTATTCCTGTTGACGTTTACCCTGGCAGCCTGCGGGGGGAACGCCTCCGAAGGGAAAGCTTCCGGAGGCGGTGACGGAGAGCCGATCACGCTGAAGGTTTCCTGCATGCAGGTGGAGGATCATGAGAACACCAAGGCCATGCGCCGGATTCAGGAAAGGGTGGAACGGGAAACGGACGGAAGATTGAAGCTGGAGCTCTATCCGGACAGCGTTCTGGGGGATTACACCGTGATGTTCGAGGAAGCCATGCTAGGCTCCGTAGATATGGTGTTTCAGTCGCTTCCCGGGCAGTACGACAAGCGTTTGGAAATGACCTTCATCCCTTACCTCTTTACGAATTATCAGGAGGCGGCAAAGGTGTTTTCACCAGGATCCGACACCTATGGGGTTTATGAGAGCATCTGCGACGAGTTGGGGCTGAAGGCCATGGGGATTTACGGCGAGGGCTTTGTGGGGGTCGGAACTACCGAATTGGACCCCAACTATGCGGAGCCTACGGCGAAAAAATCACAGCTCATCCGGGTACCGGCGATTGAAACCAACCGCATGATCGTAGCCGCGATGAATTATCCTACGGTGACCATCAACTATTCGGACCTGTTCTCTGCAATGCAGACGGGGGCCTGCGACGGGTGGTTCGGCGGCACGGCGGAGCTGAATTACAATGGATTTCGGGATGTCATCAAGCATTATATCCGTTACAACGCGCTCCTGGAAAACAACGTGATTCTGATGAACAAGGAGAAATGGGAATCGCTTCCCGAAGGAGATCGAAAGGTGCTGTACGAGGCCTGTATCGAGGAATGCGTGGGCAGCTTTGACCGGGCGGAAGAAAACGACGCGGCCAACGTTAAGAAGCTGGAAGACTACGGGATCGAGGTGCACGAGCTTTCGGCCGAGCAGCTGGACACCATCGCCCAATATGTCCGGGAACAGACCTGGGATACGGTGGAACAACAGCTGACCAGTGAGGTCATGGATGCGGTTCGCGCCGATCTGGGACAGTAGGAGACGCATGATGTTAAAGAAGCTTCTGAACTTTAGAGAAAATATGATTTGGAAAATACTTTTGCGAATACAGCAAGTAATTCTAGTCGTCAGCGCGGCGGCCATCGTACTGATTCTCTGCGCGGAAACGGTTCTTCGATATTTTTTCCATTCGGATCTGTTCGGTTATGAAGAAGTGGTGATTATCTTTGCCATGTGGCTCTACTTTTTGGGAGCGTCCTACGCGATGTATCGGAAGAGTCATATTAAGGCGGATATCGTAGGACTCTTCGTCAGCGAACGCGTCAATCGGATCATTAAGCTGGCGGTTTCCGGAATCACAATGCTGATTGCCGTTGCCATGATGGTCTGGGCCTGGGATTTCTTCCATTGGGCGCTGGAGAAAAAGGCGATGACCACCGGTCTGCGAATTCCTCTGATCATCTCCCAGAGCGCGCTGTTTTTCGGCTATACGATGATTACATTTTACGCGGTGGTCTACTTTTTGGAGGATCTCGTTTTGCATTTCGGAGAAAGAAGGGAGGGAACGGAAGCATGATGATCGCCAGTTCCATTCTTATATTGATGGCCCTTTTGATGATCGGCGTCCCCGTGGCCTTCAGTTTTGCGGGCTCTACCTTGTTCCTGCTGTTTACGTTGGGGTATTCGCCGGATTTTCTGATTCCCTCCGGATATGGCAAGATCGGCAATCTGGTGCTTCTGTGCATCCCTTTGTTTATCATTGCCGGCGGAATCATCCGCCAGGGAAAGCTGGGGGATGCGCTGGTGGATTTCGTGGAGCTGTTCATCGGTAAGCTGAAAAGCGGTTTGGGGATCGTGACAGTGATTACCTGCGGAATCTTCGGGGCGATTTCCGGGAGTGCGTCCGCTACGCTTTCTTCCGTGGGGTCCATCATGGCGCCGAAGCTGGCGGAGAAGGGATATCCCAAAGGGATTTCGGCTTCCTTGATCGCCAGCTCCTGTGTTCTCGCTCTGCTGATTCCTCCCAGCTCCGCTCAAGTGCTCTACGCCTGGGCAGGGGGACAATCGGTCCTGGCTTGCTTTTTGGCGACCATCGGACCGGGAATCCTGCTGGCCGTGCTGCTGTGTGTGGTGCAGCATTTCCAGGTGAGGAAGCTGCCGCAGGTACGGGTATCGGTCAAGGCACCGGGGGTGCCGGGGAGCTCCCCGGGGTATGGGAGAAAGACGAAGCAGGCCTTTCCGGCGCTGCTCATGCCGGTGATTATTCTGGGAGGGATCTACGGCGGGTTTATGACGCCGATGGAAGCCGCCGCGGTGGCGGCGCTGTACTGTGTCCCCGTAGCCTTGTATTTTTATCGGGGAATCAACCTGAGGGGACTGGGCTCCACGCTGGTGGAAAGCGCGGCGACCACCGGTACGGTGATGATCATGCTGATGAGTGCCATGCTGTTTTCAAGGATTTTGGTGATGGAAAAGGTGCCGGACGCGCTGCTTCACGCTCTGACCAGTTTTACCGACAACAAGTACCTGATCCTTTTTATGCTCAACATTCTGATGGTCATCGTGGGAATGCTGATGGACGACGGCAGCGCCATCATGCTCTGCACTCCTCTGCTGCTGCCGGTGGCGCTGGGAATCGGGGTGGATCCCATTCATTTTGCCGCGATTTTAGGAGTGAATCTGGGGATGGGAAACATCACGCCGCCCACTGCCCCCATGCTGTATTTTGCATCTCAGGTGGGGGAAGCGGAGGTCGGTGAAATGATCAAGCCTACGCTTCAGCTCATCCTGTTCGCGTGGCTTCCCACGCTGGCACTGACCACCTTTGTCCCGGCGCTGGCCCTCACCATCCCGAAGCTGATTATGGGTCTCTGAAACGGAACCGGCTGATTCCTCCCTTTTAGTTGCTTTACATTAGGAAAAATGTTATAGTAAAGAAAATAAAAGGCTATTGTTACCTATCCCTTTCGACTAGAATAATAGAACGAAATGGGGAGACGAGGCGTCAGCCATGAGAACGAAACGCGGATTTCAATTATATACCGGAATATGGCTGGTCGCGGTACTGGTCTTATTACTGCTGCTTTGGCGAAACGTTGGGGACGCGCGGATCATCAACTACAGCGGTCTGGTTCGCGGCGCCACGCAGCGCCTGGTCAAGGAAGAGATGAACGGTCAGCCGGATGATGCGCTGATCCACCGTTTGGACGGGATCATCGAAAATCTTCAGACCGGAAAAGGGGAGTACAATCTCGTAAAAAACAGTGATCAGGAATATCAGCGGCAGCTATCGGAGTTGAAGCTGGTCTGGGAACGCATGAAGGAAGAGATCTATTTGGTGCGTTCCGGAGCCGTTTCGGACAGACAGCTCTATGAATTGAGCCAGCAGCATTTTGAGATGGCGGATCGCTTGGTGCTGGAGGCGGAGCAGGATTCCAACCGCAAGCTGCTCAGCTTTATCGCGGTCTACTTTTTGGTCCTGCTTTTTTCCGTGCTCATTTTTGTCATGGTGAACCAGCACAATCAGAAGACGCTGGAAAAGACAACGTCTACGGACAAGCTAACCGGCCTCTTGAACCGGGATGGTTTTGAAGCGGCCGCGGCCGCTCTTTTGCGCCAGTATGGCAAACGACAGTATGTCATCGTAGAATTTGATATCGATAATTTCAGAGTGATCAACAACTCGATCGGATTTGCCCAGGGGGACCAGCTGCTGTACGCTCTGGCTTCGGCGCTTTTAAACTGGCGGGAAAACGTGTGCCTTTGCGCGCGCATCGATGCGGATGACTTCGTTCTGCTGGCGGAGAAAAGGGATACCCTGATTCCGGAGCTGGAGGTTGTCTTAGAGCGCGCTACGCGGGAGCAGCACTTTATCGAGCCTCTCGGAGGCGTGGGCTTCACCTTCGGCGCGTATCAAATCCCCGACAACGGTGAAATGATCAAGGCGATTATGGACAAGGCGAATACGGCGCATAAGACGGCGAAGGCGCAAGCACACAAATCGCTTGTCTGGTATGACGAGAAGCTTCTGCAAAAGCTGAAGAAGGAGAGCAGTCTAAAAGAGCGGCTGCATTACGGTCTGCTCAACGAAGAGTTTAAACTGTATCTTCAGCCTCGAGTGGAGCTTTCCAATATGCGGATCGTAGGGGCCGAGGCGCTGGTGCGGTGGGAGATTCCGGGGAACGATATCCTTTATCCCGACGCGTTCATTCCGCTGTTTGAAGAGAACGGTTCCATTGCGGAACTGGATTTCCATATGCTGAGAAAAGTCTGCCTGTATCTGCATCGGCGGCGGGAGAGGGGGCAGGAGCTGTTTCCTGTTTCCGTCAACTTTTCCCGTGTCACTCTCTATCAACAGGCGTTTTATGAGACCTTCCACGGAATTGTGGACCAGTACGATATCCCATATGACTGCATCGAGCTGGAGGTCACCGAAAGTGCTTTTAATGAAATTGCGGACGCTGTCCTTCGAATGCTGTCCGGATTGGACGACGAGGGCTTCCCCATCGCCATGGATGATTTCGGCTCCGGCTATTCCAGCCTGAACCTGCTGGGAAGGCTTCCACTCCGGATCATCAAGCTGGATAAGACATTCCTGCGGGAGGGAGACGCCAACGAAAGCGTCAAGGGCATTATCATCTGTGCCGTGGAAGTGGCGCATACAATGGGAGTCCGCATCGTCTGCGAAGGCGCGGAGCAGGCGCAGCACGTGGCTTTCCTGCGGGAAATCGGCTGCGATTATGCTCAGGGGTATTATTTTACCAAGCCCATTCCACAAGAGGCGTTTGACCAAAAGTATCCCATTTTAGAAAAGCGGGCCTCCCTGCCGCAGCGGCGCTTGAGTCCGAGCATACGATCGGCTGGGACGAACGAGGACTAACGCAGCAGTCGGAAGTTGAAAGACGTCTTAACTGCTCAAGCAAAAAAAGCTTTCCGGCACATCGGAAGATGTGCCGGAAAGCTTTTTATTTTCTCAGGCTATTTCATGGATTCCAGAATGCCGTCCACCAGGGCGTCCAGCTCGGCGATCTTATCCTCGTTCATCGCCGAGGCCAGTGTCAGACGTTCGTTGAGAACCGTCATCTCCTTCATCTCATCCAGAAAATCGGCCATCAGCGTACCGGATTTGCAGGCCCAGGAGCCGTTCTCCACGATAGCGAAGGTGCGTTTTTGAAGGTTCAGAGCTTTCATATCCGCTAAGTAGTTGTGCATGACCGGGAAGATTCCTAAGTTGTAGGTAACCGAGGCCAGGACCACATGACTGAGACGGAAGGTTTCCGAAATCAACTGGGAAACGTGAGTGTTGGAAACGTCGTACAAAACCACGTTGGTCATGCCCTTTTCCGCCAGGCGGGCGGCCAGAGCCTGAGCGGTAATTTCGGTGTTGCCATACATGGAAGCATAAGCGATCATCACACCCTTTTCCTCCGGTTCATAACGGCTCCACTTGTCATACTTATCCAGGAAGTATCCCAGATCGCTGCGCCAGACCGGACCGTGCAGAGGGCAGATCATCTTAATGTCCAGAGCCGCCGCCTTTTTCAGCAGCTTCTGAACGTGGGGACCGTATTTCCCCACGATGTTGGTGTAGTAGCGTCTGGCATCGTCGATCCAATCGCGGTCGAAGTTGACCTCGTCGTTGAACAGCTTGCCGTCCAGCGCGCCGAAGGAACCGAAGGCGTCGGCGGAGAACAGGACTCCGTTGGTGGTGTCAAAGGTGACCATCGCTTCCGGCCAGTGAACCATGGCCGCGGAGGCGAAGGTGACTTGATGTTTCCCGAAGGACTTCACATCTCCTTCTTTTACCTCCTCGATATGTCCGTCCACGGAAAAGCCGAACTGCCGCATGAGCATGAAAGCCTTTTCCGTGCTGATGATCTTCACTTTTGGGTAGCGAAGCAGAATTTCTTCAATCGTGGCCGCGTGATCCGGTTCCACGTGATTGATTACCATGTAATCCAGGTTCTTTCCATCGAGAACGTGCTGAATATTCTCGAGGAACAGCCGGCCGATGGTCCAGTCGACTGTATCGAACAGGACGGTTTTCCGATCCAGCAGCAGATACGAATTGTAGGAAACGCCCCGGGGAATGGGGTGAATGTTTTCAAAGAGCGCCAGGCGATGGTCGTTGCCTCCGACCCAATACAAGTCCTCGGTTACGTTACGAACACAATACATAGATGAAACCTCCTTTATACTTTAAAAGCCTTTTCTGATTGATATGGTAGGAAGCCGTACGTGCCGCAGCCGTATCAAGCCTCGATAAACTGATCCTTCGCTTCGCCGCAGTCCGGACAGATCCATTCCTCGGGCAGTCCGTCAAACAGCGTTCCCGGACGGATCTCCCCTTCCGGGTCCCCTTCGGCGGCATCGTATTCGTAACCGCAGCCGCTGCAGACATAGCGCTTGTAGGAGGGCGCGGTTTTCTTGGGAACAAACCGCTTCATCTTCTTCATGGGCGGAGCGGGCTGCTTGGGTTCTCCGTTGTCCAGAGCCGCCGTGAGAAGAGGGAGGATTTCCATCACATCTCCTACGATCCCGTAGTCGCAGTTTTTGAAAATAGGCGCGTTGGCGTTGGTGTTGATCGCTACGATGGTGGCGGCGTCCTTGATCCCTTTTAAATGCTGCCCGGCTCCGGAAATTCCGCAGGCGATGTACAGATTGCCATTGAACTTCTGCCCGGACATTCCCACATAACGATTGAGGGGCACATATTTCAGGGTTTCCGCCACCGGACGGGAGGAGCCCACGGCCGCGCCGGCTTGGAGGGCCAGAGCTCGGATCAGCTCCATGTTTTCCTTGGCGCCGATGCCTTTGCCTGCGCTGACCACCCGTTCCGCCTGCGTGATGGGCGTATCGGGGTCGATTCCCACCGTAAAATCGTAGCCGTCCGCTTTCAGAGCTTCCACCAGAGTACGCACGCGTTCCTGCGGGGAACCTTCCTTCAAAATCATTTTCTTGCGGTGGCCGGTGATGGGACCGCGTTTCGATTTGCCCGCCGGCACATTCTCTTTCGGCATTTTGCCGATGATATGGGAGGCGATGACCACCCTCTGAATTTCGTTGGTTCCTTCGTAAATCGTGCAGATCTTCGCGTCCCGATAAGCTCGTTCCACTTCCATCCCCTTGAGATAGCCATTGCCGCCGAAAATTTGAACCGCGTCGTTCACCACTTCCAGACAAATGTCGGAGGTGTACTGCTTGGCCATGGCGGATTCCATGCCGTAAGGCTGGTGGTTTTCCTTTAACTCCGCCGCGCTGTAGACCAGGAATCTGGCACATCTCAATTTGGTGGCCATATCGGCCAGCTTAAAGGAAATGATCTGCTGCTGAGCAATGGGCTTGTCGAACTGAATCCGTTCCTTGGCATATTCCAAAGCCTGCTCGTAAGCTCCCTGGGCGATGCCCAGAGCCTGTGCCGCAATGCCGATGCGCCCGCCGTCCAGCGTGGACATAGCGATCTTGAATCCCTCGCCTTCCTTGCCCAGAAGGTTTTCTTTCGGTACCTTCACATCGTTGAAGATCAGTTCGCAGGTGGCGGAGGAGCGGATACCCATCTTATCGTAATGGTCTCCAAACTCAAACCCTTCCCAGCCCTTCTCCACGATGAAGGCACTGATTCCGCGAGTGCCGATATCCGGGGTGGTAACGGCAAACACGACGTAGGTGTCGGCAACGCCGCCGTTGGTAATGAAAATCTTCCCGCCGTTCAAAAGGTAATGGTCGCCCTCTAAGACCGCAGTGGTCTCCGTACCGCCCGCGTCGCTGCCGGCGTTGGGCTCGGTGAGACCGAAAGCACCCAGCTTTTCACCCTTTGCAAGGGGAACCAGATATTTCTGTTTCTGTTCTTCCGTGCCGAAAGCGAAAATCGGATAGGATCCCAGGGAGACATGAGCCGAAAGGATGACGCCCGTACCGCCGTCCACCCTGGCCAGTTCTTCCACCGCGATGGCGTAGCTGAGAACATCTAAGCCGGCGCCGCCGTATTCCTGAGGGTAGGGAATTCCCAGCATGCCCATCTGGGCCAGCTTTTGGATTGCTTCAGTGGGGAACTGGTTCTCTTTATCCAGCAGAAACGCGATGGGCTTTACCTCGGTCTCCGCGAATTCTCTGATCTTCGCGCGCAGCGCTTCCTGTTCTTCCGTCGTCTTAAAATACATACCACTGCCTCCTTCATTTTCCTTCCGGGAAGGTCGTTTGTCAACCCGGCTTCGAGTAAATCTTCGGAATTCTCATGACATTCGCTGATTCAAATAATAATATTAATTATTATTATTGATTTACCCGGAAAAAAATGAGTGAAACAGACTTTTTCGTAATTTAATAAAATATTCCGATTACTTCCCGAGACGGGCTCGAAGACGTTCTAATTGTCGGGTCAGCTTGTTGAGATCGGAAATTTTCTTGGCGATCACGTAAGTGTCTTCCTCCTGATACATCATGATCTGGGTCAGATCGTGATCGATTTCCTGACAGAGGTCGGCAACTTCCTCCCGAACATCCCGATCCCACACCTCGGTTTGCCGGTCCTTCGAAGAATCGGGAACGGTTTCTGTCATGGAATTGTCATCCGTGACAGGGGGGCTTGAGGACCGTTCCGGTGACAAGCTCAGCTCTTCCAGCTCAAAATGGTATTCGATCCCGAAGAGCTCTTTGATTTTGGCAGCGAGAAAGCGTTTGATTTCATTTTGCAAGAGCACCCGCCGGACATCGCGTGCGGCCGGGGTTTCTTGAGTCTGCTGGGAGGCGTGTCCCGTTGCGGTGTCCCGTCCCTGCCGAAACCAGTCTTCGGCGGCCTGTTCTTTGACGTCGTCAAAGATGGAGCGCATCTGCGTGAAACGCTCTTCGAATTTGCGAGGAGGCAGTTGAAGAGCATGCCAGTACAAGCTGATTCTGCCGATGGCTCCGCCGATCAGTTCTCGCAGCTTAACGCGAACCGACTCCTCCAGAATTTCTTCGGCGGAGGTACGCAAGTCCGTCTCAATGGCCGTTCTCAATTCGTTCAGACCGTCTCCCTGTCTGGCGCTCACCGGGAACATGGACACCGTATCCACGTTCAGCAGCTGGCGAAGCAGGGCGCCGCAGTAGTCCATGTACATGGAAAGCTCCTCGGGAGAAACCGTGTCGATTTTATTGACCGCAAAGTAGAATTTGGAAGCGAATTCCCGGACCTTTTCCAGAAAATCGATTTCGATCTGGTTGATGGGGCTATCCACGGAGAGCATGAAAATCACGGCGTCGCTTTCTCGAACGAAGGAGTAAGCGGCCTGGGAATTGTGCTGGTGAAAGGAGCCCACACCGGGAGTGTCCACAAAGACCAGTCCGTCCTTGAGGAAATCCGAGGGGGTGCGGAGGGTGACCGATGCCACCGCCAGCCGATTGTCCGGATTTTTCTGCTCACTGATGTAATCGGAAAGCGATTCAAATTCCACCGGTAGAATCGCTCCGTTCTCGAAATGTACCTCCGCGCTTCGCTGACCGTATCGAATGCGAGTAACCGCCGAGGTGACGGGAATGATCCCTACCGGGAGCAGCGGTTCTCCCAGAATGGCGTTGACCAGCGTGCTCTTTCCCCGTTTGAATTGCCCGATTACGGAAACGGTAATTTCCCCATGCTCCAGCTTGTCGATCAGCTCGCTGACCCGAGCCTCCTCCGCCCCGCAGATTTCCGCCGGCAGAAGAAGGGCGTCCACTTGCCGGGCGGTTTCAAGTATTGATGAATTCATTTTAAAATCTCCTGTGCCGTACGATTCCTGTGATCTTCCTTCATTCCGGTCCTATCTTACTACGACGCGGGGGGTGCGGTCAATTGCGATTGTGGTTTTGGCAGGCAGGGGGATTGTGGTATAATAAACACCACAGGACCGTAAGGTTTATTTCACCATGTCTGACCTCTCGCCAACGGCGTATGAATCGAAGGACGCGGAAGCGATCATTGAACCATGTCCTTAAATTCCTAAAGACATGGTATAATAAACACCATAGGACCGTAA
>CAUHLX010000024.1 GCA_959606705.1 uncultured Bacillota bacterium
TCAATCAGCCGGAAAAAGTGATTCTGTCACTGTATGAACGGCTGGATGCGGCCCAAAAGCAGTACAATGATTCCCACGAACATAGTTTAAGCATCGCTTTAGGCTGTGATCAATTTCAATTCTCACAAGACGACACGATTGCCAAGCTGCTTTCCCGCGTAGACGCCTTGATGTATGAGGATAAGCGAAAATGGAAGGAGGAAAAGGGAAATGCGTTCTCTTAAAGACATCCCACCCGGCTTTTTCTGACGGCAAATCCAAGAACTTGTCGTCTAATCTTTTTCCAATTCCAACGAAATCCACGAGGAGGAATTCAAATGTTTGAACGAATCGTGCACAAGGTGGTCAGCGTCGGCAGACAGTGCCGTTGGCGGATTCCTTTCGCCCTGCTCGTTCTGGTGATCCTGTTCGGCGGTGCGGCCCTCATACGAAGACTCGTTCCGTTGGGTGCCCTGATAAGGGCCACCGCGGAGCGTGCTTTGATGACGATGGGCAGCACCGCACGGCAGGTCAAGCCGGCGAAGCTTACCATCGGCCGCCCTGCCCCACGTCTGACGGCGGGAGCGCTGGCGGCCTGTATGCTGTTGACCTTGATCCCCGCGGAGGTCCGGGCGGTGGATGAAACTCCCTCGCTATATGCCGGAGCTTCCTATTGGTCGGATGAAGGGGTGCGGGCAAGCTCCTTCGCAGCAGGCAGCGGAGACGGGACCAGCGAAGCACAGGCCTATCTGATCTCCACGCCCAATGAGCTGGGCTATCTGGCCTATCTGTTAAAAAATGATCCCGACCATTATAAAAGCAAATATTACAAGCTGACCGGTTCCATCAACCTCAGCGGTCATAACTGGAAACCCATGAGTACCGGTACTGCCTTTTTCGGCACCTTTGACGGCGGCAATTTTACCATCACAAACATGACCGTCACAATCAACGGTGGAAATGAGGAAGATCGTTTCGGAGGTCTCTTCGGAAAGGTTTACGGAGGGACGATCCGAAACGTCACCGTGGGCACGGGCTCCACGGTGACCGCCAACTATACGGGTTCCACCACCGAGTCCAGTTATGGAGCGGCGGCAGGTTACGTCTACGGCTCCGGCACGGTAGAGAATTGTCATAGTCAAGCCCGTATCGCAGTGACGTTTACAAATGATTCATTGTATGTTTACGCAGGGGGGATCGTGGGCCGTCTGGACAGCGGCACGATAAAAACCTGTTCCAACTCCGGCGAAATCAGCGGAACGTCCATTGTGGCCGGAGGGGTGGCCGGCCGCTGCGGCAACACGAGCGGAGGCAACATTCGAAACTGCTGGAATACGGGCAATCTCACAATCGACGGAACCGGTTCTTATGCCGGCGGGATCGTGGGTGACAACTGTGCTTCGAGCAGCACGATAAAGAACTGCTATAACACCGGCCGAATCGAAGGAAAAAAGGATCGAAGCTTCTACGGCGGCGCGGCGGGCTCCAACAGCGGCGTGATCGAAAATTGTTACAACGCGGGAACCCTCACACTGCCGGACAGCTCTCAGATGTCCGCCGGCGGATTGATCGGCACGAATTACGGCTATGACGAAGGCCGCGTTTCAAACGGTTATTGGCGAAAGGACACCGGCGTAAATGAAGCGCTGAACGCGGTGGGAGATTCCTACGGTGTGCAGACCGACCTTCTCAGCTTTACCGACGGCGGGACCTTTTCCGGCGGCACAGTGATGATCGATTCCGTCACATACCCCCAGCTGCTGCCTGCCCTCAATGCCTGGGTGGATCATCAAAGCAGCGATTTCTGGTATTGGACCGGCCCTTCTGCCGCGCCCATACTGACCAAAGATCCCCCTCCGGCGACCTATGCCGTGACAGTCGAGGTCCGCAAAGACGGCGTGTCCTGGCCGGATCATGGAAAGAAGTTCAAGCTGGTAGGTACCGGTGCCACTGCCGGCACCACCGCAGCCAATCTCAATTCCGTAGAAAACGGTACCTATGACGTATACGAAGAGGACGCCGATACCGGCGAGAAAATCACCGTAACCGACGGCCCGAGCAGCGTCACCGTGGATTATTACACCGTGACCTTCTACGATGGCGATTCTTCTTTTATCACAGGCGATCAGCAGCCTCAGATCATACGGAAAGGCAGCCGGGCGTCGGCGCCTGCGGCTCCCGTCAAGAGCGGCTTCCTCTTCGACAAGTGGATGACGGCCAGCGGAAGCGGCGTTTCGTTTGAATTTGACACCGTTCCCATCGTGACGACCACCGCTGTTTACGCCGGCTGGATCAAGGACACCTCCTCTGAGGTGGAGATCACATGGAAGGTTCGACCCGGCCCATATTATCGGAACGATTCGCTGATTTTTAACGCGGAGGTTACCAACAAAAAGACACATGCTCCGGTTACCGCGGGTCATGTGCAGTTTTACAAGGGCAATCTTCCCTTGGGCGGCCAGGTGAGTTATCTCAGCGGCGGCTCCGGAATATCGGAGGGGTTTTCCCTCGCGGTCCTTTGCGACACTTCCGATGCGTTCCCCTCGCTTCCCGTGGGTACCCACGAGGTGAAGGCCGTTTACATTCCGACCGCCGGCTCGCAGGTTGAGAGTGCGTCTCAAACGATCGTCGTATCGGACCGGATGAACGGCAATGCCTATCTCGGCGCAGTCACGGCCGAAACGACCTATAACGGCAGCACCGCCGGCGCCTGTGCCGTCCAATTTACCATTAACAACAGCGGTACGAGTACGATCACGGGAATCGGTGCGGATCAGCTGACCATCACCGGGACAAAGGACGGGCAGCCCTTCGACGAGTTTACGGTAACCCATAATCCGGAGAATACCATCGCCTATGTCTACGTGAACAAACCCGGAACATATACCTTTAAAGCAAACCTGGATAACGGTACCTATGCGGGAGAAGAGGAAGCCACCACCACCATGCGGAAAGCAAAGCTGGTGATCGCACCCAAAGATCTGCTCCTTCCGAAAAACGGAATTCCCACGTTCTCCTATACGGCAAACGGTCTGAAGGGAGAAGACCGGATTACCGGCGTAACCTATTCCACTACGGCAAACGGCCATTACGGAACCGTCGGCACTTATACGATTTCCATCAGCGCCGTCACCCTGGATCATGGGGACTGTTATTCATTAGAGACGCGGACCGCTCAGCTGACCATTGAGGAAACCTATCAGGTCCGTATCGATGTCAAAAAGGACGGCGCCGCGTGGAATGATCACGGCAGGACCTTTGCCCTGCAAAAGGATGGGGAGACCCCCGTCAGTCCGGCCGCCGTGACCGCCGGCACTTATAAAGTGCTGGATGGCGGGGTGGATACCGGAAGGACCGTCACGATAGAGAACCGCGATATCTCTGTCACATTGGATTACTACACGGTTTCGTTTTCGATCGTTGACGCCGGCCAAGCCTCCGGCAGCGGGATTTCCGCCGCCTATGACGGCACGGCGATCAGCAGCGGCGGTATCCGGCTCGGCGGCCGGACCCTGCGAATTACCGCCGCCGGCCGGGGGGCGGATCGATATTCCTACGATTGGCGAGGTGAGGGTACGAGCGGCGCGGCGACGAATGTACTGACCCTTGATCGGTTGGACGCCAAGGTCGACGTGGTTTGCACGGTGACCGGCAGCAATGGTTCCGGCGGCTCCGGCCATTCCGGCTCCCATACGACGGTTTCCACCTCGGCCAATCCGGACGGGTCCCGGACCACGACGGTAACCAATGAGACCACCGGCACCGTCACCGAAACCACCGAGAATTCCAACGGGATTAAAATCGTGGTGCAAACGCAGAAGGACGGCGAAAAAAGCATTGAAGTCGCCTTTCCCAACGGCACGGCAGCCCCCCTGGTTGCCGCTTTCCCTGTGGAGGAAGGTACCGTCGCCCTGCTGCTTTCCGATGGCGGGGAAAAAGTGATCCCCTACTCTCTGGTGGAAAACGGGCTTATTTATGTCCGGCTCAATGGTAACTCTCCGCTGCGGATCGATCTTCGACAGGACTTTTTTGACGATCTGTCCGGACACTGGGCGGAAGAATCCGCCGATTTTATGGGCGCACGTGAGCTGTTCATGGGAACTGCTTCCCGCACGTTTTCACCGGAAAAGCCTATGACCCGCGCCATGCTGACCACCGTGCTTTACCGGCTGGACGGCGCTCCTGAAACGGGACCGGCGCCCTTCCCGGATGTGGCGGACGACAAGTGGTACACCAGCGGCATTGCCTGGGCCGCGGATCAGAACATCGTTTTCGGTTTGGAAGACAATCGATTCCACCCGGACCGCGCCATTTCCCGTCAGGAGCTGATGATGATGCTTCTAAACTATACCAGAAGCGCCGGAATCGACATTTCCACGGAAGAAGGGCCGGCGCTGTCCTCTTATCCGGACAGCAGCGACGCCGACGAGTGGGCGGTCCCCGCCCTGCAATGGGCTTGCGGCGCCGGAATCCTCCGAGGCGATGAGAATGGTGCCCTGAACCCCACCGGGTTGGTCACTCGCGGAGAAGCCGCCGCCATCATTCGGCAGTTGATCACCTGTGTACTGAAATAAGTTCAAACGAAAAAAGAGGAGCTGTTCTCCATCATTGAGATGGAAAACAGCTCCTTTTTAAACGCTTTAAATAGCGAGGATGAAAATCTGTGGGTGAGAACATTTTCCAAACGCCTGTTTTATTCTTCATCCTCGTAATCCAACTCAGGGCCTGATCCGCCGGAAGATTGGTATCTGCTTGCCAGTAGATCGCCCCGGCGATTATAGTCTTGTCCGAAAACGAGCTTTCGCCCAGCCGAGCCACCGCCGCCTTCAAAAATTCCTGCTGCGTTTTGATTCGGCCCAGATCTCCGGACGGATATCCGGGCGATTCTCCGTCGCCTTTGCGGAACCGCAGGAGCATTTCAGCCTGGCTCCCGTTCAACAGCTATTCCCCTGGGTTCCGCGGCCAGCTCCAGAAGTGTTTCGACATATTCGCCTATCTTCTTTTCCCCGAGATTGGTCACCGCCCGATCAGCTTCACAAGAGGGTCAAACCGTTTGATGTGATAAAACTCATGATACGGAACGTTTTTCAAATGGGACCGTTTCTCATCCTCGCGGATCAACGCCGCCGGCAATATGACCTTTCTGCGGATCACTCCGAATACGAAAGGTTCGGTGACCTGTTCCGATTCAATACCTTTAGAAATAGAATTGTCATTTCACTTGCCCGTCCCCTTTCCGTACCTATCGATGATTCGCTTCAATTCCTCGGCTTCCTGCTCCGAGATCCGCTCCTTTTTTAAACTCAAGTCCTTTTCGGACAAACCCGTCATAAAGCCCGTCCACGCCGAATACAATGATAGAAATCAACGCCCGTCCAAAGATGAGGAATGTGAAAAAACCAACGATAAGGAGTGAACAAAATGTTTGATCCAACCGCTCGTTTCCACGGAAAACGACTGCGTGGCCTGACCCCCGACGAGGTGGAACAGTCCCGTAAAACCTTCGGAGAAAATTCTCTGACTCAAAAGAAGCAGAACAGTTTTCTTTCCCAGTATTTAGCCAGCTTCGGGGACCCTATCATCAAAATTCTGCTGGCCGCGCTGGCTCTGAATGTGATCTTTCTGTTCCGTGACGCCAACTGGCTGGAAGCCGGCGGCATCGCCATCGCCGTATTTCTGGCAACCTTTGTTTCCACCCTGTCCGAATACGGCAGCGAATCCGCCTTTCAGAAACTGATGGAGGAAGCGGACTGTATTCAGTGCCGCTGTCTCAGAGACGGTGAAGCGGTTTCCCTTCCGCTCACCGAGGTGGTAGCGGGAGATCTGATTCTGCTGCAGGCGGGTGAAAAAATCCCGGCGGACGGCGTCATTCTCACCGGCGAATTGAAGGTGGACCAGTCCGCTCTCAACGGTGAAAGCAAGGAAATTACCAAAGTTCCGGACCCCAAAGGCTTTCAGCCCCTCGATCCTCAAGACTGGGATCTGATTTCCAAAAATCAGCTGTTCCGGGGCAGCGTGGTTGACGCCGGCGAAGGAGTGATGGGGGTCCTGTCCGTGGGGGATTCCACCTTCTACGGACACATGGCCAGAGAGATGCAGAGCGAAACTCGGGAAAGTCCCTTGAAGATCAAGCTGTCGGCGCTGGCCGGCACTCTGAGCAAGCTGGGCTATTTCGCCGCCGCCCTCATCGCTTGTTCGGACCTCTTTAAAGCAATCGTCCTGGACAACGATATGCAGTGGCATCTGATTGCCGCGGAGCTGCCAAACGTCTACGCCATGACCGAGCACGTGCTCCACGCTTTGACACTGGCCATTACCATCGTGGTGGTGGCGGTCCCCGAGGGCCTGCCCATGATGATCACCGTGGTGCTGTCCGCCAACATGCTGCGGATGCTGTCCGACAACGTCATGGTCCGCAAGCTGGTGGGAATCGAAACCTCCGGCAGCCTGAATATCCTTTTTACGGACAAGACCGGCACTCTGACCCAGGGCAAACTGATGGTCAGCAGCTTTACCACCGGTGAGGGAAAAATATACGATCGAGCGGAAGAGCTGAGAAAATGCGCTCCCCTTTATCAGATGGCGGTCCTCTCCGGCGCGTACAACTCCGGCTGTGTGGTATCCGACGGAAAAGCGCTGGGCGGGAACGCCACGGACCGGGCCCTCATGAATTTCGTTCTTCCCTTTTACGGAGAAGAAACCGGTTATGAAAAGATAGACGCGATTCCCTTTGACAGCGCCCGAAAATTTTCCGCCGCCCAGCTTTCCGGCGGAGACCGCTCCTTCACGCTGATCAAAGGGGCCCCGGAAAAGCTTCTCCCCGCCTGCCGCAGATACTACGATGAAAAAGGACAGATTCGTCCCATTCCCGATTGGGAGTTTTTGCAAAACAAATGGAAGAAGATGACCGGGGAAGCCATCCGGGTTCTGGTCCTGGCCATGTGGGAAAAACCCTTGTCGGCGGCCGCCTCCGCCGACGGTGAATTTCCTTTTTCCGATCTGATTCTCATCGGACTGGTGGGAATTCGGGACGAGCTGAGGCCGGAAGCTCCGGCGGCAATCCGCCAGGTGGAAGGCGCGGGCGTTCAGGTGGTGATGATCACGGGCGACAACAAAGAAACCGCCTGCGCCATCGCCGGAAATGCCGGCCTTTTAAAAGGGGACGGCCCTGCTTCGGTACTCACCAGCGCCGAGCTCAACGAGCTCTCGGACAGGGAAGTAAAACAGCTGCTCCCTTCTCTACGAGTGGTGGCTCGAGCGCTTCCCACCGACAAGAGCCGTCTGGTGAGGCTGTCTCAGGAATTAGGTTATGTGGCGGGAATGACCGGAGATGGGATCAATGACGCGCCGGCTTTGAAAATGGCCGACGTGGGCTTTGCCATGGGAGACGGAACCGAAGTGGCCAAGGAAGCCGGAGACATCGTTATCCTGGATAACAATATCGCTTCCATCTCCAAAGCCATCCTCTACGGACGCACCATTTTCAAGAGCATTCGGAAGTTCATCGTGTTTCAGCTCACCATGAATCTGTGTGCCGTAGGTGTGTCGCTGATCTGTCCGTTTTTGGGAATGGAAACGCCCATCACGGTCATTCAGATGCTCTGGGTCAACATCATCATGGACACGCTGGCGGGACTGGCCTTCGCCGGAGAGCCCCCCCTGCCCGAGTATATGAAAGAAGCGCCGAAGCGCCGGGATGAGCCCGTGCTGTCGAAGGCCATGGTTTTTCAGATCCTCTGCATGGGGCTCTACACCATCGCGCTGTGCATTTTCTTTCTGAAGGCGCCCTGGATCAAGCACTTTTTCCACTTCCGGTACAGCACCATGTGCTTTATGACCGCGTTCTTCGGATTGTTCATCTTCTCGGGAATCGCCAACAGCTTCAACGCCCGTACCCACCGGCTGAACTTGACCGCCCACTTGAAGAAAAATCCCGGCTTCATCGGGATCATGTCCTTGGTCACGGCGGTGCAGCTCTTCCTGATCTATCATGGGGGAGCGCTGTTCCGGACCAACGGGCTCACACCGAAGGAATTGATTTTCACCCTCCTTCTCTCCGCCACCGTCATTCCCGCGGACCTGCTGCGGAAGCTGTTCCTCCGAGCCATCGGAAAAAAAGGCGCGCTGTAACGGGTTCCTACGGATGGACAGCCGCGGCATCTCAAAGTATAATAAGGTCAGTGAAAGCGAATGAAGAATACCGGGAGAACACCACATGAAAATCGACAGGCTCATCGGCATCGTCACGATTCTGCTGCGGCAGTCAAAGACAACCGCCCCCCTTCTGGCGGAGACCTTCGAGGTTTCCGTTCGAACCATCCAACGGGATATCGAAACGATCTGCAAGGCCGGTATCCCCTTGGTCACCACCCAAGGCTACGGCGGCGGCATCTCGTTCGCGGAGGGCTACTCCATCGATCGGACTCTGCTGTCGGAGGATGAGCTGCAGTCGATCTTCGCCGGAGTCAAAGCGCTGGACAGCGTATCCCGCTCCCACCACGCGGAAACGCTGTCCGCAAAGCTCTCTCCGGCGGGTGGTCATATCCTCATCGACTTGGCCTCCTTTCATCAAGATTCCCTCCCCGAAAAATTTGAACGGATCGACCTGGCCATTCGAAAAAGGCGGCTGATTTCCTTCGTTTACAGCTCTCCCAAGGGCACCGAACGCCGGACCGTCGAGCCCTACCTGCTGCTCTTTCGCTGGTCGGCCTGGTACGTCTATGGATTCTGTCAAACCCGTCGGGACTTCCGTCTGTTCAAGCTCAACCGATTATGGGAACCGGAGCTCACGGAAAAGACATTTGCTCCCCGGGAGGTTCTCCCGGACCAATTGGATCCGGATCGCTATTTCTCCGCTCCCTCCATTCGGCTGACCGCTCAATTCGAACCCTCTGAGAAACACCGTCTGGTCGAAGAATACGGCCCGGACTGCTTTTCCATCGCCGCGGACGGCACCCTTTTCTTTGAACGAAATTTCGTCAGCTATGAAAACCTGCGGGAATGGGTGTTCAGCTTCGGAGACCGGGTTCTGGTCCTGGAGCCCCCGGAGCTCGTCGAAGACCGGATCCGTCAGGCTGAGGGAATCCTGAAAAAACAGAAAGGAACATGACATGCAGCTGTCAGGTTCCTTTTGTTATACTCATAATCAAGGAGGATTTTACGATGGCATCCAGCTTGGAATACGTTCAATATGTGGCGGATCAGATCAGCGGCGCGGGCCCCGTCACCTACAAAAGAATGTTCGGAGAATACGGCCTGTACTGCGGCGGAAAATACTTTGCCTGCATCTGCGACGACCGGTTTCTGATCAAAATCACTCAGGCGGGTCAAGCTCTCATGCCCGACTGCAAAAGAGCCCTGCCCTATGAAGGAGGAAGTCCGATGTTCCTCCTCGAGGAAGTGGAGAATCGAGAGTTTCTCACCGCCTTGGTCAGAGCCACCTGCGACGAGCTCCCCTTTCCGAAACCGAGAAAGTCCAAACGGAAAAGAGAGCTTTGACGCTTCCGTTCCTTTCAAACGAAGAATTACTCGTAGCGCAGCGCTTCGATGGGATCCAATTTGGCCGCCTTCCGGGCCGGATACAGTCCGAAGAACACCCCTACCATGGCGGAAAAACCCACCGCCATGAAAATCACCGGAAGCGTGATCACCAGGTCGATTCCCGCTAAGCTCATTCCGATCGCCGCCACTCCGGTTCCCAAAAGCACACCGATCAAGCCGCCGATGGCGGAAATGATCATGGATTCGATCAGAAACTGCAGCAGAATGTCACCGGTTCGAGCTCCCAAGGATTTTCGAATGCCGATTTCTCTGGTCCGTTCCGTTACCGATACCAGCATGATATTCATGATGCCGATGCCGCCTACTACCAACGAAATTGCCGCGATGGCGCCGATGGCCAGGGACAGAGTTCCCAGCATTTGATCCATCATCGCCCCTTGTCCTTCGGCAGATTCATAAGTGTAGAAGCCCGGCTCCTGCTTCTTGATCTTGCTCAGATAGCTGCCGATTTTGTCCGCCATCTCCGATACGTTCAAGGAAGGGTCCACATAGACTTCAACCTGCGAGGTCCCGTCGCCGGAATTGGCCTGCAGCAGCGTGTAAGGCGCGTAAGCGTTGTAGTTTCCGGCGCTCATCTGGCTGAAAATCGAAGTCTCCACATCATAGACCCCCACGATGGTCAGATCCCGTGTTTCTCCGTCCACCGTCATTTCAATGGTCTTCCCCACGGCGTCCTCCGTGTTGAACAGCTCCACCGCCGCCCGCTTTTCGATGACTACTCTGGGCCGAGAGGACTTGATATCCGCCTCGTTGATCATGCGGCCGTGTATCATATCGATATTTTTACTCTTGTCATAGCCGCTGTTCACGCCCTGTATTTGAAATTTCCCCTTCGTTCTCCCTACTTTTACATCGGATTCCGAATAGGTATTGGGGCACATGTACTCAATCTGATCTCCGAAATGGCTTTGTACTCGTTCGATGTCTTCGTTCATGATTATCTGATCGCTGGTGATATAATCCCCCACCATCATCCAGTTGATATAGACGTACATCATGTTTTTCCCGAAGCTGTCGAACTCCTTGCTCACTACCGCTTTGGCGCTGGAGCCGATGCTGGTGATGGCAATGACCGACGCAATGCCGATGATGATCCCCAGCATGGTGAGAAAAGAGCGCATTTTGTTGACCCGGATGGAAGCGAGGGACAGTTTGATATTTTCAAAAAACAGCATCAGCTCACCGCCTCCTTTTTCTCGTCACTGATCACTCGGCCGTCTTTAAACGTGATGACTCGGTCCGTAAACTCGGCGATGTCCGGCTCGTGGGTGACGATGATCACGGTATTTCCCTCTTCCCGGTTGAGACGGGTAAAAATGTCCATGATCTCCACGGAGGAAGCGGTATCCAGATTTCCCGTGGGTTCGTCCGCCAAAATGATGGGAGGACGATTGGCAAGCGCCCTGGCAATGGCTACCCTCTGACGCTGTCCGCCGGACAGCTCGTTTGGCATATGGTCCCAGCGGGTGCCCAGCCCCACCTTTTCCAGAAGAACCCGGGCCCGTTCCTCCCGCTCCTCCACTCCGACCTTCGCGTAGATCATGGGCAGCTCCACGTTTTTCAGCGCGCTGGTCCGCGAGATCAGATTGAAGGACTGAAAAACGAAACCGATCTTCTGGTTTCTCACCAGGGAAAGCTCGTTGTCATCCTTTTCCCGAATGTCGATCTCCTCCAGATAATAGTGTCCTTCCGAAGGCCGGTCCAGACAGCCTAAAATATTCATGAACGTGGATTTTCCGGAGCCGGAAGCTCCCATGATCGCCACGAATTCTCCTTGATTGACTTCCAAATCGATCCCCTTCAACGCCTCCACCGAGATATCACCGTTGCGGTAGATCTTTTTCAGATGTTCCGCCCTGATTATCCCGCTCATTGCTCTTCCCCCTGGGGCATCGGCGTCACGGTCATTCCGTCGGCCATATTGAAGTCCGGATTCATGACCACGCTGTCACCTTTCTTTAATTCTCCTCCGGTCACTTCCGCGTAAAAATCACTTTCCACGCCGATCTCGATGGAGACCTTTTTCAGCGTATTGTCCTTCTTGAGCACCAGCACGAAATTATCGCCGGTTTCTGGATCCTGCTGCAGCGCGTCCACCGGCACCGCCAATGCGTTTTCACTCTGCTGAATGAGAATTTCCGCGTTTCCGGTTACACCGGCCATCAGCTTGCCGCCGTCATTGGTAATTTCGATCTTCACCGGGATTACCATTTCCTTACCGCCGCTTTCCTTTTGCTCTCCGGTGGGCGAAATCTGAGAAACAACCCCCTCGGCGGTCTGGCTGCCCAGCACGTCGGAGGTGATGCTCACCTTCTGACCGATCTGAATCTTGGAAATGTCATACTCGCTGATCTTGACATTCATCTGCAGCTGGTCCAAGTTCTCCACCACGAACATGGCCTCCTTGTCTTCCGTATCGGAAGCGTTTCGTCCCAATTTCGCGTTCACTCGAGTTACGGTGCCGTCGATGGGACTCTTGATATAAATATCGTCCAGATCCTTGGCCCTGGTATTCAAATCCTCTCTCCGGATGTCGAGAGTCTTGCTCTGGCTCCCGGAAGCCACGACGCGGCCATTGGAGACGTTGAAGCCGTCCACCTTTGCCTGACTGTTGCTGTATTCATTTTGTGATTTCAGCAGGTCCTCCTTGGAAAGCGCTCCCGTGTCAAACAGCTGTTTGTTGGTATCATAAGTCCGCTTTGCTTCGTCTCTGGCCCGCACGGCCGCATCGTATTCCTCCTGAGAAGCTTTCAAGCTATCCTGCAGCGCGTACTGCTCCTGCTCATATTCACTTCTGGCTTTGCTCAGCGCTTCCTGCTGATCCGTGCCATCCAGCACCGCCAGCACCTGGCCCGCGGAAACATGATCGCCTTCTTTTACATTGATCGAGACGATTTTACTATTCAGGGCCGAGGTCAGCTCCGCTGTTTCCGAGCCCTCTACGGTACCCTTGATCGACACGACCTCCGCAACCGTCTGCTGTTCCACCTGGGCGGTATTGACCATCAGCCCCACCGCTTCGCCGCCGCTCATACTTTTTACCACGACCACCACCACGATCACCGCCACCACTACTCCCGCGATGATGAGCTTCTTTTTCTTTTTCCAGAGCTTCTTGAACCGCCCCGGCTTCTTTCCATCCGTATTGCTTTCCCCGCGAATTTCCGTACCGACTTCCGAAGCCGTCTCCGGGGCATTGCTCTCTTTCTTCCTGCGAAACACGACAAAATACCTCCTTTTGATCCACAACCCCATTTTTTCATAGTATGTCTTATAGCAATTCGTGGCTTGGCAGCAAAAACCGCCTCACCAACTTACGATGTTCATTATACCATGGATTATTTTGGGCTATTTTAAATTTTTCTTACGATTCTATTATGAGAAGCCAACATTTGGGGAATATTCATTCCGGGCTGTCCATCCCGCAGTTTTTTTGATATAATAGGCAACGTATAACAAGTAAGAAAGGAGGGATTCTCAATGCCAGTCCCTAATCCTGTCGCATTTCACATCTTCGGAATCGACGTCATGTGGTATGGAATTCTAATTGCCGCCGGCATGCTGGCGGCGTTGACCATAGCTTATAAAAGAGCGCCCCGCCACGAGCTCCCCTCGGAGCATGTGCTGGACGCGGCTCTGATCTGTATTCCCCTGGCCATCATCGGAGCAAGACTTTACTACATCCTGTTTCACTGGTCGGAATACGGCGGAGATTTCCTGAAGATCATCAATATCCGAAACGGCGGTCTCGCCATCCACGGCGGCCTGATCTTCGGGATCGGCGCCGGTGTGGTTCTTTGCTATCTGTGGAAAATACGTCCGCTCAACGGACTGGATCTGGTCGCTCCGGCTGTGGCCATCGCTCAATCCATCGGCCGCTGGGGCAACTATTTCAACTCGGAGGCTCACGGAGGCCCCACCGATCTTCCCTGGGCGATCTACGCGGACGGTCAGATGGTTCATCCCACATTTTTGTATGAATCCATTTGGTGCCTCCTGCTGTTCTTCATCCTGATGTACGTGGACAATCGACGGAAGTTCGAAGGCCAGACCTTCCTGCTTTACGGAATACTCTATTCCTTTGAGCGCTTCTTCGTCGAGGGGCTTCGCACCGACAGTCTGATGCTGGGGTCCTTTCGGGTCGCCCAACTGGTCAGCGCCCTCATCTTCGTCCTGTTCCTGATCGTATACTTGATCAAATGGCGCAGGGAAAAACGTCGGGGCCGTATTTTCTATTAAACATTTCAGCAAAAGTGAAAGAGGAGAATTCAATGAAATTAGGCATCGTAGGACTCCCTAACGTGGGAAAAAGCACGCTGTTCAACGCAATTACCAAGGCCGGCGCCGAAGCGGCCAACTATCCCTTCTGCACCATCGAGCCAAACGTAGGCGTAGTCACCGTTCCCGACGAACGGCTTTCCGTCCTTCACGACATCTATGATTCCAAGCGGACCGTCTACACCGCCATCGAATTTTACGACATCGCGGGCTTGGTGAAAGGTGCTTCCAAAGGCGAAGGACTGGGCAACAAGTTTCTGGGACACATCCGCGAGGTTGCGGCCATCGTTCACGTGGTCCGCTGCTTTGAAGATCCCAACGTGGTTCATGTGGATGGAAAGATCAACCCTCTTTCGGACATCGAGACCATCAATACCGAGTTGATTCTCTCCGATATGGAGGTCATTGACCGGCGAATTCAGAAAACCCAGAAAAACCTCAAGGGTGACAAAACCCTGCAAGCGGAGCTGGACATTCTGAAGAAGGTGCAGGATACCTTAGGTCAGGGGCTGTCTGCCAGAACGCTGGAGCTTTCCGACGAGGAATTGGATTTCGTGAACTCTCTGGAGCTCCTGTCATTCAAGCCCATTATCTACGTGGCCAACGTATCCGAGGACGAAGCCTCCGGTGCCGAGGACAATCCCCATGTAAAGCAGGTACGGGAATTCGCCGCCACGGAGGGTTCCGAGGTGGTGGTCATCAGCGCGCGGCTGGAAGCCGAGATCGCCGAGTTGGACGACGAGGAGAAGGCTGCGTTCCTGGAAGAGCTGGGCATTGCGGAATCCGGGCTGGATCAGCTGATCAAATCCTCCTATCGTCTTCTCAATCTGATTTCCTTCCTCACCGCCGGCCATGACGAATGCCGGGCTTGGACCATTCAAAGGGGAACGAAAGCGCCTCAAGCCGCCGGGAAAATACATACCGACTTCGAACGAGGCTTCATCCGGGCGGAAACCATCGCCTACGACGATCTGATCGCCTGCGGCGGCAACATGACCTCCGCCAAGGAAAAAGGACTGGTGCGTTCCGAGGGCAAGGAATACATCGTCAAGGACGGAGACGTCATCGTGTTCCGGTTCAATGTGTGATTAATTCTACTGTCCAGAAAAATCAAGCATACCGTTAAATTGCAATTGTTTTACCATAAATAGCGTTTGTGTTTTAATTCGTTTAA